>NZ_JBYTAG010000083.1:0-28512 GCF_058787995.1 Cupriavidus sp. FW305-27 | reverse complement strand
CCCGATATCCCGCCCCCGCACCCCCGGAAACACCTGCGCCAGCCGCGCCTCATCGAGCCCGTACAGCCTGCGGAAGACCCCGCCCAGCACCGCCCGGTACTCATTGCGCACCGGCCAGTCGCGGTTCTGGTTGAGCGTGGCTTGTTCCACCGCTACCTGCTCACCAGCGATGCGGCCGCCACGCACGGTGCCGCCCGCGATCCAGTAGACGGTGCCGTGGCCATGGTCGGTGCCGCGCGTGCCGTTCTCGCGGAAGGTGCGGCCGAACTCGGACAGCACCACCACGGTGGTCTTGTCCCACACAGGACCCATCTCGGCGGCGAAAGCCGACAGGCCGCGGCCGAGGTTGTCGAGCAGGCCGGCCAGTTGCCCCTGTGCGCCGCCCTGGTTGACGTGGGTGTCCCAGCCACCCACGTCGATAAAGCCCAGGTTGAAGCGCTCGCGCATCAAGCCCGCCATGCGCCGGGCCTCGACCTCGAATCCGCGCGCGCTGAGCGAGCGGCGGTTGGCGGCCTGCATTTCCTGCATGCGCGCGGCCATGGTGCCGGCGTCGTTGCCTGACATGCCGGGCTGCGGCTGCGCCTGGCGCGCCACCGTTTCGCGCAGCTCGAAGCCTTCATCGATCAGCGATTCGAAACGCGTGCCACGGTACATCTGCGCCAGCAGCTTCGCCTGGCGCGCATCGAACGGGGTGCGGCCGCTGCCCTTGAGCGAGACATTGGGCACGTCGCGCGGACCGGACAGCACCATCGGCAGGCCGTCGGTGAAGGCCACGGGCGCGGCCTGCCCGCCCATGGCCTGCGCCAGGCGGTTCAGGAAGCCGCTGCCGCGCAGCGCGGCCACGGACTTGCGGTCCTCGCCTTCGCCGGGCAAGCCGGCCTCGATCCCGTCCTGGGTCTCGAAGTGGCTGCGCGACAGGTCGTGCGTGCCGGCGAACGGCACGAAGGCCAACTGGCCGCGCTGCCATAGCGGCAGCATGGTCGCGGCCAATGCCGGGTGCAGCGCCCAGTCGCCGATGCCGCGCGCGGCGCTGTCGGCGGCAAAAGCCGGCGCCAGCGCCACTGCCGCGTTGGGGTCAGCGTCCGCACCGGCCGCGGGCGGGCGGCGAATGGCGATATTGGGCCGCGCGGCGTAATAGAAATCACTGCCGGCCGGCACCAGCGCGCTGGTGCCGTCATAGCCGCCGCGCAGGAACACCAGCAGGAAGCGCGCATCGGCCCGCGCCGGCAGCGCATAGACACGCGAGGCGATGGCGGGCAGGGCCAGCCCCAGCGTGGCGCCGCCCATCGTTTTCAGCCATTGTCGGCGTTGCATGGTCTGCTCCCTGTCAGCGCTGCATCCACTCGGGCGAGCCGAGCAGCACGGTATTCCATTCGGCCTGCGATTCCGCCTGGCCCAGCGCGGCGCGCGTGGCGGGGCCAAGGGTGGCTTCGATGGTGTCGAAGTACAGCTTGTTGCCGATCATCGGAAAGCGCGCGCCACGCGGCCTCGCGCCATCGCCTGCAAACAATCCCGCCGGCCCCGAGCCGATCGCGCGCGCGATCTCGAAGCGCCGCACCATCTGGCCCGAGCTGGCCCACGCGCTTTCCGACGATGGATAGCCGTCCGGCGCCACGTGGCCGTAGAGCGGCTCGCCGAGCTGGTTCAGCCAGTTCATCACCGGGCGCAGGTTGGTCACGGGACGACCTTCATAGGCGAGCCGCATCGACGACACCACATAGACCATCGGATCCTTGAACTTGCGCGTGGGCGCCGCCAGTTGCCGGTCCAGTTCCGGCGCCAGGAACAAGGTGCGCAGCACCGCGGCGATATCGCCATCGGTGTACGTGAAGGTCTGCGCCATGCGCTCGACCAGCGCCGGCGGCGGGTTGTCGGCGATGAAATAGGCGGCCAGCTTGGCGCTGATAAAGCGCGCGGTGGCCGGCTCGCGCGCCAGGATCGACACCGCTCGCGCCACTTCGTCGAAGCCGGCCGGCTCGATGCGCTGGCCCAGCAGCGTCTTCGCACCGAAGTCATGGCGCGCGGGGTTGAATTCGAACAAACCCTCACTGCGGTACAGCCCCGCGCGCGCCGGCGGCAGCCGCGGCAGCGGCGTGCCGCGCAGGTTGACGCCCACGCCGGTCAGCACGCGCGCCAGCTCCTGCACGTCCTGCTGGGTGTAGCGGGAGCCGCTGGGGCCGCCCGATACGCCCATGGTATGCAGCTCCATCAGCTCGCGCGCGTAGTTCTCGTTGATGCGGTTGGCGCTGCTCTGGGCGTTGTCGAGGTAGACCAGCATGGCCGGCGCGGTCACGCTGGCCATCAGCAGGTCGCGGAAGCGGCCCAGCGCGTGCGGGCGGATGGCGCGCTCTTCGTAGTCGGCCAGCAGCAGCCGGACCTGGCCCTTGCCCGAGTAGACGTTGAAATGGTTCATCCAGAACCACGTCATTTGCTCGCGCAGCTGCGCCGGAGAATACAGCGCGCGCAGCAGGTGGCGCCGCGCGGCATCGGCCACGATCTCGCGGCCCTGCGCGTTCAGCGCCTGGCGGGCCTGCTGCTTGCTGTCGTCGTCGGGCAGCGCGTCGATGCGCTGGCGGGCGTCGCGTGCGGACTGGATCTGCGCGGCGGCATCGGCCTGCAGGTTGGGCAAGGCTGCGATGACGGCCGCCAGTTCGGGCGGATCGGCCAGCGGCAGCGTCAGTTGCTGGTCGAGGAAGCCCTTGCGGCCCAGCCGGCGCAGGTCGCCAAGGGTGGTCTGGTCAGCGCCGTAGGTGACAGTGTTGAGCCAGCGCAGGTCGGTGGCGGCGGTGCTGCCGCCAGCCTCGGCCGGCACCTGGGCGCAGGCGGCCAGGCACGCTGCCAGTGCCAGTGCCGCGGCGGCCCGCCAGGCGGCGAGCGCGCCCCGGCCGGATTGTCTCGAATGCTGCGCCGGATTCATGCCTTGCTCCTCGCCCTGTTCGATCAGCATCACTATGTTACGTGGCAAGCGCACATTGGTTGACCCGGAGGCGCCGCCGGAGTGTTACCAGTGCTTTCAGCACGCCGATTGCCGGATTTGCCAAGACAGCGGCGCGCTGCCTGGCTAGCCTTGCGCTCTGTCCCTCCGATCCCGCCCCCGGCGGAAACGCCTGCTTGCATGTCGCGCCCCCTGTCCGCTGCCGCCTGGCTGCCCACCGTTGGCTTTGTCCTGATCTGGTCCACCGGCTTTATCGTCGGCAAGGCCATCGTGCCGCTGGCCGATACCAGCCTGTTCCTGCTGGGCCGCTTTGCCGTGGCGGCGCTAATGTTCGTGGCCTGGTCGCTGGCGGCGCGCGCGGCCTGGCCGCCGCTGCGCGAGGCGCCGCGCCACCTGCTGGCAGGCGCGCTGATGCAGGGCATCTACCTGTGCGCCGGCTACGGCGCCGTGGCCAGGGGCCTGCCGCCGACGATCATGGCCCTGCTAGGCGCGCTGCAGCCGCTGCTGACCGCGCTGCTTGCCATCCCCCTGCTGAAGGAGCTACCTTCCAGGCGGACGTGGCAGGGCCTGGCGCTGGGTGCGCTCGGCGTCGCGCTGGTGGTCGCCCCGGCGATGCAGGCCGGCATTCACCCGGCCGCGTCGGCCCTGTCGCCCTGGATCGTGCTGCTGGGCGTGCTGGCCATTGTCTCCATCACCATGGGAACCCTCTTGCAGAAGCCCGCCATCGCCGCCTGTGACTTGCGCGCCAGTTCCGCCTGGCAGAACCTGGGCGCCATGCTGGTAGCCGCCGCGATGGTGGCGATCCAGGCCGCCGACGCGCCGCTGCACTGGCATGGTGGCGTGGCGCTGTGGGCCGGACTGGCATGGGCGGCGATCGGCCTGTCGGGCGCCGGCACCTGGCTGCTGGTCAGCCTGGTGCGGCGTGGCCAGGCCGCCAATGCCGCGGCGCTGATGTTCCTGGCGCCGCCGCTGGCCGCGCTGCAGGCCTGGCTGCTGTTCGGCGAACGGCTGGATGCGGTGCAGGCGCTGGGCATGGCGGTGGCCGGCGCGGGCGTCTGGCTGTGCCAGACCCCTGGCAGGTTGCGGCATGCCGAAGCCCGCTGAACCCCAAGCCTCGCCGCTGGTCGAGCATCGGCGCTACCGCCCGCAGCCTGACGGCCACCAGCACGGCTACCACCAGTTGCTGTTCGGTCTGGCCGGCGCCACCGAGCTGGAGATCGACGGCCACGTCTATCGCGTGGACGACCGCACCGGCCTGATCGTGCCGGCCGGCAGCCATCATGAATTCCTGGGCTTGGACGGCAACCTGCAGCTGGTGGCGGACTTCCCGGCGCGCTCGGTGGCACTGCCCGCGCGGCTGATGACGCGCCCGCGCACGTTCCCGCTGGACGGCGCCTTCGGCAGCCGCGTGCGCGCGCTGGCGGCATGGCGAGCCGCCGCAGCAGCACGCGGGCCGCAGACCGACTGGCACCTGGCGGCAACGCTGGCCGCGGCGCTGGCGGACTGCCTCGGCATGCCCGGCGACGAGCAGGTATTCCCGCTGATGGCCGTTGATGCCTACCTGCGCGCCAACCTGGCCGCGCCACTGCGCGTGGCGGAAGTCGCCGGGCATTTCGGCTGGAGCGTGCGGCGCTTCCAGACCCTGTTTGCCGAGGCCTTCGGCGATACCCCGCACCGCTACCAGACCCGGCTGCGGCTGGACCGCGCGCTGCAGCTGCTGACGCAATCCACGCTGCCGCTGGCCGAGATCGCGCTGGCGTCAGGCTACCCGGACCAGACCACCTTCACGCGCAGCTTCACGCGGCGCTTCGGGCAGCCGCCCGGGGCGTGGCGGGCGGCCGCACGCGGCTAGCCTGCCTGCGCGGTAGTCGATTCTGGCACCGGACTAACCGTGGTGACCCTCTCGCGTCGAGGCGAGTTAGAGGGCGGCGCAGGTTGAACGTGCGGCGTATAAGGCTTCCGCCCCTTGCGAGATCCGAGCGCTTAGCGCCGCATTGATCTGCGTCAGACTCAGATCATGCAGGGAAGCTATTGTGTCAATAAGGTCCCGCGAGTCCCGATATCGCATCGGACTCAACGGTCTGCTTGCCCAGTTTCCCAGGAGGGCGCCATGGCCACCCCACTAGCCACCTCGCTTCCAACTTCACCTTCCGCCGCGCTTTCCACCCCGGGCCCGACACCGCTTGCCGCCTGGCATACCGACCATATCCATTTCGCCTCAATGCTCGACCTGCTGGAAAAGCAGGTCAGCACCTTCCATCAGGGCGAGCAGCCCGACTACGGCCTGATGGCCACGATCATCCAATACCTGCGCAACTATGGCGATTGCGTGCACCACCCCCGTGAGGATGTTGCCTACGCGCTGCTCGTGGACCGGGATCCCGGCACGCGGATCATCATCAGCCGGTTACTGCAGGAACATCGCGTGATCGCCACAGTCGGCGCGGAATTGCTCGACCGCCTGCGTGAAGCCCAGAGCGAGGTGGTCACCTCGCGAGCGGCACTGGAAGCGGCCGCCGCCATGTACCTGGTGTACTACCGCAACCATCTGTCCACCGAGGAAAAACAGGTCATGCCGCGCGCCGCCCGGTTCCTGACCGAAGCGGACTGGGCGGAGGTCGCCGCCATCGATCCGGCCAGTGCCGATCCGCTATTCGGCGCCAATGTGGAGAGGCGCTTCGCGACTTTGCGCAAGCAGATCGACAGTGAAGCGAACGCGTCCATGCACTGAACGTCGGTCGCTTCGCGGCACTGCCGGGCCTCGGCTCAGAACTTATGCCTGCGGCGAGTGTCTTGGCCCTGGCAGAAACCGTCCCGGGCTTTTTAACGGCATCCGGCAACAGCAATGACGGACAGGTATTGCAGCCTATTTGCCGCTCTGGCGGCCCAGCAGCACCGTCTCGCCGGTCTCGCTCGAGTGCCGGCGCAGGGCGTCGCGGACCGAGGCGCCGGTGCCCTCAGCCCACCCTCAGCCTCGCCATGACGATGGTTCTTCTATAGCAACCACTCCCCGATCATCCGCAGGATCTCCGCCTTCACGGCTGCAGGGTCCATGGAAGCCCGGTTCAGGCGGTGCACGGAGATACCGCGCAGCAGGCTCATCAGGATGAAGGCCGCGGATTTTGTGTCCACGTCCGCCCGGATCTGCCCAAGGGTCTTCGCCTCGTTGAGCTTGTACTCGACGTAGGCCATGTTCTTTTCGTTGTAGTCGTGGACAAAGCCATGCAGCGGCGAGTCGGCAACGGACGAGTCAAGCACGATGAAAAACATCGCGCGGATACTGTTGACCGCGTTTTCCGGCCGCTGGGTGTAGGCGTCCACCAGCGAATAGATGCCGTGAATGCCGCGGGTATCGCTGCCGTCCTTCTTGCGCTGGGCATTGAATTCACGCGAGAGCTGTTCCAGACATTCCTCCAGCAGCTTTTCCTTGGAGCCGAAGTGATTGTGCGCCAGGCCGCGGCTATAGCCCGCCTTGGTGCCGACTTCATTCATCGTCAGCCCGGCGAGGCCTTTTTCAGAAATCAGCCCGATTGCGGCCTGCACCATACGGCTGACAGACTCCTCACGCCGTTGCTCCTGGGTGCGACTGGTTTGCTGTTTCATAGGTAGTGAGCGATATGTCGCCTGCGGCGCGCCGACCGATGCATGGATCGGCCGGCTATGTCTCGAAGCAGTGGTAATGGTCCATGGCGCCGTTGTGGCTGCGTTGAACAGGATATGGGTCTGTTCACGCGGAGCTGCACGGCAGCCCAAATTGTACCGAAGCGAACGGGCCACTTTTCAGAACTGCGTCGACACAAGGCCCTGCGTGCGCAGTTTCCGGCGCAGCAGTAAGGCCAGGCGCTCAACTCGGCCGGATATTGGCTTTTTCCGCCACACCCTTGAAGCGCAGGTATTCCGCACGCTGGAATTCCCCCAATTCGCCGAGCGCCTTCTTCAAAAAGGTACCCGCGCGCTTGGACTGGTATGCCTTTGCCGCCTCGGTCCCTTGCGCGGCGGAAATCGCTGCGGCAAGCTCCTTGAGCTTGTCCTGCGGGGTGCCGGCCTTCATCGAGAAGGACGACCACACGTAGGATTCAAAGTCCGCATAGCCCAGTTCCTTCATCGTCGGGACATTCGGCAACAGCTTGTCGCGCGCCCCGCCGGTAATCGCGAGCACGCGGAGCTTCTTGGCCTTTTCCATGGGGGCGATGCCGGTGATGTCGTTGAGGGCGATGTCCAGCCGGTTGCCGATCAGGTCCGTCACCATGGGCGCTCCGCCCTTGTACGGCACGGGCGTGGTCTTGATACCCGTTACCTGCGCCAGCCACTCGCCTACCAGGCGATAGCCTTCGGAATAATTGCCGATCGAGATCGGGTTGCCCGTGGCCTTGTAGCGGGCCACCACATCCGCAATGCTGTTGTAGGGTGAATCGTTGCCGGCCACAAAAGCGGCGGCGGAGATCGCCAGGCCGTGCAGCGGCACCAGGTCCTTGAACGGGTCGTAGCCCAGGTCCTTCACCATCACCGGGTTCACCGCGATCAGCGAGTTACTGCCCAGCAGGATGGTGTTGCCGTCCGCCGGCTCCGCCAGCACAGTGCGCACGGCGATGAGGCCGCTGGCCCCCGGCTTGTTCTCGACCACGATGGAGCGTCCCAGCGCCTTGCCGATCAGCTCCGCGTAAAAGCGCGCGCCCTCGTCCGAGCCGCTGCCCGCCGTGAAGGGCACGATGACGCGAATCGCCTTGCCCTGCGCCCGGGCGATGTAGGGGAAACCCAACGCTGCCGCGCCCGCCAGCAGCGTGGCGCCAAATTGTCTCCGTTGCATGGTGCTTGTCTCCTGTATATCGAAATGGTTTGGCCTTGGCCGGATTCAGTCTTCAAAGACCGGCAGCCGCCTTTCGGCCATGGCCTTCACGCCCTCGGCCATGTCCGGCCCCGCAAACTGGGTAGCCTGCTCCGCGCTCTCGCGCGAGATGGCGTTGCGGATGTGGCTGAGCGAGTCCGCTTTCAAGGTTTGGCGGGTGGACTGCAACGCACGCGGCGATGAAGTGGCCATTTCCCGGGCCAGTGCCATCGCGGCGGTGCGCACCTCCGCCTCGGGGACGATGAAGTCCACCAGCCCCAGCTCACTGGCGCGGGCGCCATCTACGCGGGCGCCGGTGTACAGCAACCACGCCGCCATCTGCTTGCCGATCAGCGCCGGCAGGGTGTAAGAGAGCGCGAAGCCAGGGTGAATCCCGAGCCGGTTGAAGTTGGCCGAAAACCGGGCCTTTGCGCATGACACCCGGAAGTCCGCCGCGAGCGCCAGGCCAAGGCCGCCACCCACGGCCGCGCCCTCGATGGCGGCCACAATCGGCTTGCTGAAACTGAAGATGCGCAGTGCCTCCAGATAGATGGGATTAATGCGCGAGGCGCTGCGCCCCTCCGCGCCATTGCGCCGCGAAAAATCCGCCCCCGCGCAGAACGCGCTGCCGCCCGCCTGCAGCAGCACCGCACGGCAGGTCTTGTCGGCCTGCAGCCGGTCCAGCTCGTCGGCAATCCGGGCAATCATCTCCACATCAAAGAAATTGTGCGGCGGGCGGTTCAGCTCGATGATGGCAACATGGCCGTCGCGGCTGGTCAGGATGGCCTGGTTCGGCGTCTCAGACATGGGTGGCGGTCCTTTCTGCATGCGTGGGTTGGGCTTGGTGGTCAGCCGGCGTTGCCGGGGCATCCGCCGACGGCAGGGTGCGCGCGGTCAGGTGCGGCCAGAACTGGTCCGAGCCTGCCTGGATGAACGCCTGGCCGAGGCGCTCTGCCCATTCGGTGCTGCTGCCGGCCTCGGCACGCCAGGCCCACAGGCGCCGCGTGGCAAAGTTCAGCGGGTATTCGTAGGTAAAGCCAATGGCGCCATGCACCTGGTGCGCAATCGAGGCACCCGTGCGCACCGCGTCGCTGGCCGTCACCTTGGCGACCGCGGCGCTGAATTCAGCCTGGGGCGCGCTGTCCTCCTGCATGGCGGGCAGATCGCGCAGTGCGGTGGCCGCAGCCGCGTAGCTGCAGGCCACTTCGCCGGCCAGCACGGCAATCTGCTGCTGGATAGCCTGGTTCTTGCCGATGGGCTTGCCAAACTGCACGCGGTCCTTCACATACTGCACCGCCAGGTCCAGCGCGTAATCCAGCGCGCCGGTCAGCTGCGCGGCGGTGGTGGCGGCGTAGAACACTTCCAGCGGCCGGCTCAGCCCGGAAATGCCAGCAGGCAGCACATGCGCCACGGGGGCATGGTCAAGCACCACCGTGTCGGCCGGCAGCGATGCGGCATCGGCCTTTGGCTCCACCCGCACGCCAGTCCCCTTGGCATCCACCAGGCAGACATGGCCTGCCGCCTCCACCACCAGCCAATGGGCATGGCGCGCCCACTTCACCGCTGTCATCGTGCCGGTGAGGGTGGCGGGCGTCCCCGCCTCATTGCCGGTCAGTGCCAGTGCCCGCGTCTGCGCGCCGGCGGCCAGCGCAATCACGCTGCCGGCCGCCAGGTCCAGCCCGCTGCGCGATGCCAGGTACTGCCCCACCACCGCCTGCGACAGCGGCACCGGCGCCTGGGTATAGCCGACCTGGTAGAACAGGGACAACGCTTCCGGCCACGAGGCCTCGATGCCGCCATGCGCCTCGCGGCAGAGAATCTTGGTCATGCCGGCGTCGGCGATGGCTTGCCACAGTGCGCCGGCAAATTCACCGGTCTCGACAGCGGTCAGCAGCTCGCGGCTCACCTCGTTGGCCAGCAGTCGCTTGACGGTTTCTTCAATCATGTTGTCGCTCATCGCAGCCCCAGTCCTTTCGCAATAATTCCGCGCAAAATCTCTCTCGTGCCCCCTCGCAGTGAGAACGATGGCGCCGCCAGCGTCACCAGGTTCAGCACCTGGTCGAACTCGCTTCCATCCCCCAGTCTGTCGGGGAATACCTCGTAGGCAATGTCGGGCAGCGACTGCTCCAGCAGCGCCCCCTGGTCCTTGACGATGGAGGCGGCCAGCGACGGGTCCTGCCCCTCGGCCATCATCAGTGCGATGCCCTGCGACATCTGGCGCAAGGTGGCATAGCGCGCGATCACCTTGCCGATGGCCACGGCCTGCTGACGGTTGCCTGCCTGCGCCGCATCGAGCATCTCCAGCAGCAGTTGCGTGCTGCTCAGGAAGCGCTCCGCGCCCGATCGCTCGTACTTCAGTTCATTGATCACCTGGCTCCAGCCCTTGCCCTCCTCGCCCACCAGGTGGTCATCGGGCACGAACACGTCGTCGAGGATCACTTCGTTGAAGATGCGCGTGCCGAGCTGCGAGACGATGGGCCGCACCGTCACGCCGGGGCGGTCCATCTCGATGAAGATCTGGCTCATGCCGGCGTGGCGGTCATCGCCACGTTCCCTGGTGCGCACCAGGGCCACCATGTAGTGCGCATGGTGCGCGCCCGAGGTCCACACCTTGCGGCCGTTGATCTTCCAGCCGCCTTCGACCTTGGTGCCGCGGGTCCGGATGGAAGCGAGGTCCGAGCCCGAGTCCGGCTCGCTCATGCCGATGCAAATGAACGCCTCGCCCCGGCGGATCTGCGGGATGATTTTGGGAGCAAGCTGGTCGCGGCTGTAGCGGATGAGCAGCGGCCCCATCTGGCGGTCGGCGGCCCAGTGCGCGCCCATCGGGGCACCTACGGCCAGCAGTTCCTCCAGCATCACATAGCGCTCCAGCATGCTCTTTCCGCCGCCGCCGATGTCGGTTGGCCAGGTCATGCCGAGCCACCCCTTTTCGCCCATCTTCCTGGAGAAATCCGGGTCGCGGCCGGCCCAGTTGTATGCCCGCTCGACGCGTGAATACTTTGTGATGTGCTCCCTGGCAAAGGCTCTTGCCTCCTCCCGGAGCGCCTCGCATTCGGGTGGCAGGTCCCCGACCGTGACGTGCAACGTATCCATGTTTATCCTTACTTGCTTGCTAACAAGCAACACTATAGAGTGGATACAACGAATCTGCTCTAGGTAATAACGATGAGAAGCGAGGCAACCATGAACGCAAGCGACATGACGAACGACCAGAAGAAGCCGGACGCCACCGCTCCCCGAGGCCCTCTTGCCGGTATCCGCGTGCTGGATCTGACCGCGGTGGTACTGGGTCCCGTCGCCACCCAGGTGCTGGCGGACTATGGCGCCGAGGTGATCAAGGTAGAACCTCCCGAGGGCGACCTGATGCGTGCAAACGGCGTGAGCCGCACGCCCGGCATGAGTTCCACCTTCATGAATATCAACCGCAACAAGAGTTCGGTGTGCATCGACCTCAAGGCGGAAGAAGGCAAGGCACAGCTACGCCAGCTGATCGGCCGCTGCGACGTGCTGGTGCACAACATCCGCATCAAGGCGATCGAGCGGCTGGGGTTCGGCTACGATTCGGTGGCGCAGATCAACCCGGGCATCGTCTACTGCGCCGCCACCGGCTTTGGCGAGGGCGGCGCCTTTGCCGGCCAGCCCGCATTCGACGACATCATCCAGGGCGCCTGCGGCCTGGCCCATCTGGTGGGACACGAAAGCGGCGTCCCTGACTACCCGCCCACCCTGCTGGCCGACAAGATCGCGGGCCTGGCCACGGCCAACGCCATCCTGGGCGCGATCGTCCACAAGGTCCGCACCGGCGAAGGCCAGTACGTCGAAGTGCCGATGTTCGAGACAATGGTCGCCTTCACGATGACGGAGCATCTGGGCGGCCACGGCTTTCAGCCGCCCATTGGCGACGCCGGCTATGCGCGCCTGCTCAAGGGCGGCCGCAAGCCCTCGCCCACCAAGGACGGGTACATCGCCCTGCTGCCCTATACGGAGCAGCACTGGAAGGCCTTCTTTCACCGCTTCGGGCGCGGCGAATTCATCGAACAGTTCAACATCAGCAGCCGGATCGAGCGCAACAAGAACATCCAGGCGATCTATGCGGAGCTGCGCAACATCACCGCGCGGTACACCACAAAAGAGATGATGGACGTGTGCCGCGAGATGGATATCCCGGTCGCGGAAATGTATTCCATCCACACCATCCAGACCCATCCCCAGGTACAAAGCACCGGGCTGTTCCAGACCATGACGCACCCCACCGAAGGCGACGTGGTAACCACCCGCCCGACGGCCCTGTTCTCCAGGTCGCCTGCTTCCATCTATAAGCCTGCCCCTCGTCTCGGCGAGGATACTGAGCGGGTCTTGGGTTCCAGGTCCGTGAAATGTTCGAATTGAAGCCGAACCTGAAAAACACGGCCAAGCAGCCGCCCATTGATCCCAAAGTGGAGAAAGCGTCTAATCATCAAGAGAAGGGACCTGAAGTGACGAGGTCTGTATGCACTGCACAAACTGCGGATCCGAGAACCCTCCTGACGCGAGGTTCTGCAAGGATTGCGGATCACGACTGGGCCGACGCTGCCCGCACTGTGGCCACGACTCGGGTTCGGCCGACAGGTTTTGTACCGCATGCGGCGCATCGCTGGCCTTACCCACTGTCGGCCCTTCCGATGAAAACCAGCTGACGGCGGCGCCCGCTCCCATCGACTACACCCCACGCCACCTGGTCGAACGCATCCTGGCGCAGCAGGCGGCGATGGAAGCCAGGGGCGCGACCGCCGGCGAGCGCAAGACCATCACGGCGCTGTTCGCCGACATGGCGGGTTCCACGGCGCTGATCCACGACCTGGACCCGGAAGAAGCGCGCCGCCTGATCGATCCCGTGATCGCGCTGATGATGGAGGCCGTGCACCACTACGAAGGCTATGTCGCCAAGTCGCTGGGCGACGGCATACTGGCCCTGTTCGGTGCGCCCATCGCGCATGAAGACCACCCGCAGCGCGCGCTGTATGCGGCGCTGCGGATGCAGGAAGCGATGCGCCGCCACGGCGACCGCATCCGCCTGGAGCAAGGCATACCGCTCCAGATCCGGGTGGGCATCCACACCGGCGAGGTGGTGGTGCGGTCCATCCGCCGCGACGACCTGCATACCGACTACGATCCGGTAGGACACACGATCAACATTGCCTCGCGGATGGAAAGCATCGCCACGCCGTCGTCCATTCTGGTCAGCGAGGCGACCTGCAAGCTGACGGAGGGGTATTTCGACTTCAAGGCCCTGGGCGCAACCCAGGTGAAGGGCATTAGGGAGCCGCTTGCCGTGTATGAAGTGTTGCGCCTGGGCGTGTTGCGCACGCGCCTGCAGGTGGCGCAACGCCGCGGCCTGGCGCAGTTCGTAGGCCGCGAGGGTGAGCTGGCGCAATTGCGTGACGCGCTGGAGCGGGCCAAGGCGGGACACGGGCAGATCGTGGGCGTGGTCGGCGAGGCCGGGGTCGGCAAGTCACGGCTGTTCCATGAGTTCAAGGTGCTGTCGCAGCGCGGCTGCATGGTGCTTGAGACCTTCTCGGTGTCGCACGGCAAGTCGTTCGCGTACCTGCCGCTGATCGACCTGGTGAAGAATTATTTCCAGATCGAGCCGCTCGATGATGAGCGCAGGTGCCGCGAGAAGGTCGCCGGCAGGATGCTGATGCTGGACCGCACACTGGAAGAGCTGCTGCCTTACCTGCTTTTCCTGCTGGGTATCAGCGAGCCGGGTTCGGCATTGCCGAACATGGATCCCCGCATCCGGCGCCAGCGCACCTTCGACGCAATCACGCGCCTGCTGGTCCGAGAGAGCCACAACCAGCCGCTCGAGTTGATCTTCGAGGACCTGCAATGGCTGGACAGCGAGACCGAGGCGTTCCTGGATGTCCTCGCCAGCCACCTGCCAGGTGCCAGGATCCTGCTGCTGCTCAACTATCGGCCCGAGTACCAGCATGGCCGACATCAGCCGGACCGCTACACCGAGCTACGGCTCGATCCGCTGGGCCAGGCCGAGGCCCAGGAACTGCTCGCCGCGCTGCTTGGCGACGATCCCGCGCTGATGCCGCTCAAGCGGCTCATCCTGGACAAGACCGAGGGCAATCCATTCTTCATGGAGGAAGTGGTGCAGACCTTGTCCGAGGAGAAGGCCCTGCTCGGCGAACCTGGCCACTACCGGATCGAGCAGA
This sequence comes from Cupriavidus sp. FW305-27, assembly GCF_058787995.1. Lineage (NCBI taxonomy): Bacteria > Pseudomonadati > Pseudomonadota > Betaproteobacteria > Burkholderiales > Burkholderiaceae > Cupriavidus > Cupriavidus sp. FW305-27. The sequence continues at coordinate 14,552 of NZ_JBYTAG010000083.1, read as the reverse complement.
CCCCGATCGCGCTGCATATTCCCACCACGGTCCAGGGCGTACTGGCCGCCCGCATCGACCGGCTGCCCCGCCCCGAGAAAGACTTGCTGCAGAGCCTTGCCGTGATCGGCAAGGAGTTTTCCCTGAGCCTGATCCAGCGCGTGGTCTCCCAGCCGGAGGAACAGTTGCAGCCGCTGCTGGCCAGGCTGGAGGCCGGCGAATTCATCTACGAGCGGCCCGCATTCCCGGATACGGAGTACATGTTCAAGCATGCGCTGACCCAGGAAGTCGCCGGCAGCTCGCTGCTGACCGAGGAGCGCACCGCGCTGCACCAACGCACGGCGCAGGCAATCGAAGCCCTGTTCCAGCATCAGCTGAAGGATCACTACAGCGAGCTGGCCCGGCACTACAGCCTGAGCGGCAATGAACCGAAGGCCGTCGAGTACCTGCAGTGCACCGGCCAGCAGGCAGTGCAGCGCTCCGCGTACCACGAAGCGATCCGCCACCTGAATGCCGCGCTGGAATTGCTCCAGCGCCAGCCCGATTCGCCCGAACGCGCCCGCCAGGAACTCACGCTGCGCCTTGCCATCGGGCCGGCGCTGATCGCCGCCAGGGGCTTTGCCTCGTCCGAGGTCGAAACCACTTACAGCCGTGCCCTGGCGCTGTGCGGCGAGGTCGGGGAGACCCCGCAGCTTTTTCCCACGCTGGTCGGCCTGCGCACGTATTTCTCCCTGCGCGCCGAGCATCGCAAGGCTTACAAGCTGGGCAAGCAACTGCTTGCCCAGGCCAGGAAGACGCAGGACCCGGAGCTATTGGGCGAGGCCCATGTCTCGCTCGCCACGACCTTGTATTACTGCGGGAAGTTCAGGGCCTCCGATGGCCACCTGCGAGATGCGCTCGCCCTCTATGGCGCCAAACCGGATCACGTCCATGTGAATATGCATGGCGTCGACCCGGAGTCACGGGCGCTATCCTTTTCGGCATTGGTCCTGTGGAATCTCGGCTATCCGGACCAGGCCTGCAAGCGAGCACAGAGTTCGCTCACGCTGGCCCGGCAGCTGTGCCATCCCTTCAGTCTCGCGCATGGCCTCTGCCTGGCGGCCGAGCTGCACCAGTTCCGCTGCGACCCAAGGCTCACGCTCGAGTGCGCCGACGCGGCCATCGCGCTCTCAAGCGAGCAGGGCTTCCCCGTGTGGCTTGCCTGGTCGACCTTCCTGCGCGGTTGGGCCCTGGCCGAGCAAGGGCAGCATGAGCAAGGCATCGCGCAGATGCGCCAGGGGCTGGCGGCGTACCACGCTACCGGCGCGGCGCTGGGGCATTCGCACTTCCAGCAACTGTTGGCGCAGATCTACGCACGCATGGGACAGGTGGATTCAGCCCTGGACGCGCTAGCCGAAGCGCAAGACGCGGTGCAAAGGACCGGTGAGCACTATTGCGAAGCTGAGTGGCATCGGGTCAAGGGCGAGATGATCCTTCACGGCTGCCGTTCTGATGGCCTTCTGTCTGAAGATGACGCGCAAGCGTGTTTTCACCAGGCGATCACGGTAGCCCGCAAGCAGAATGCCAGGTCGCTGGAGTTGCGGGCCTCACTGAGCCTTGCACGGCTCTGGCAACGCCAGGGCAGGCCCGAGCCGGCCAGGCAACTGCTGGACCAGATCCGCGGCGCATTTACCGAAGGGCTGGACAGCGCGGACATGCGCGACGTCGTGGCGGCATGCCGTTGATGACGATTTCGCCGCCAGCGGCGATTTGCGCCAGTGTTTACATTCTGAATCTCCTGATTTCCACTCAGGCCGCCCTGGCGGCCAGTGCGGGATAGTCGGTCAGCCCGCGTGCGCCACCACCAAACAGCGTGTCGCGGTCATGGGGGTTGAGCGTCGCGCCAGCGCGCAGGCGCTCCGGCAGGTCGGGGTTGGCCACGAACGGCCGGCCGAAGGCAATCAGATCGGCCCATCCCTCGTTCAGCGCGGCCTGCGCACGTTCCGCGGTGTACTTGCCGGCGTAGATCAGCGTGCCCCGATACACCTCGCGCAGCCGCTGCTTGAATGCGGCGGGCATATGCGGTGCATCGTCCCAGTCGGCCTCGGCGATATGGATGTAGCCCACGCCCAGCTCGCCGAGCAGCTTTGCCGCGGCCGCATAGGTGGTTTCCGGATCGGCGTCGACGCAGCCATTGAGCGTGGTCAGCGGCGCCAGGCGGATACCGACCCGGTCCTTGCTGGCCGTGCCCTCGATCAGCGCCTGCGTCACCTCGCCCAGGAACCGCAGGCGGTTTTCTAGCGAGCCGCCATATTCGTCGGTACGGTTGTTGGCTTCCGAGTCGATGAACTGGTTGACCAGATAGCCGTTGGCCGCGTGCAGTTCCACACCGTCGAAGCCGGCCGCCATCGCGTTGCGCGCGGCCTGGCGGAATTCGTCGACGATGGCGTGGATCTCTTCCACCTTGAGCGCGCGCGGGTGGGATGCCTGCACGAAGCCCGGCTTGCCATCCTGATCGGCGACGAACACGTTCACACCGTGCGCCGGGATGGCGGACGACGACACCGGTGCGTGGCCATCGAGCAGACTGACATGGCTCAGGCGGCCCACGTGCCAGAGCTGCGCGAAGATGCGACCGCCCGCTTCATGCACGGCAGCGGTGACCTTGCGCCAGCCGGCGACCTGCGCCGGCGTGTGGATGCCGGGCGTCCACGCATAGCCCTTGCCGAGCGGCGAAATCCAGGTGCCCTCGCTGACGATCAGGCCGGCGCTGGCGCGTTGCGCGTAGTACTCGGCCATCAGTTCGTTCGGCACGTCGTCGGGCTGGCTTGCGCGCGAACGCGTCATCGGCGGCATCACGATGCGATTGGGCAGCGTGAGGGCACCCAGCGAATGCGGCTGGAACAGCGGATCGTGTGTATCGGACATCATGGCCTCCTCAGTCCCAGGCCGGGGCCAGGCCCTCGGGGCTGACCTCGCGGCCGTTGCGCTCCAGCGCGGCGATCTGGGCCATGTCGTCGGCGTCGAGCTTCAGGTCGCGCGCCAGCAGGTTGCTGGCCAGGTTCTCGCGCCTGGTCGACGATGGAATCACCGCATAGCCGAGTTGCAGCGCCCATGCCAGCGCAACCTGCGCGACGGTGGCGCGGTGCTTGTTCGCGATCTGCGCCAGCACCGGGTCCTTCAGCACCTTGCCGTAGGCCAGCGTCATGTACGACGTCACGGCGATGCCCTGCTCCTTCAGGAACGCGGCGAGCTTGTGGTTCTGCAGATAGGGGCTCAGTTCGATCTGGTTGGTGGCGATTTCGCCCTTGCCAACCGCATCGAGCGCCTGCTTCGTCAGTGCGATATTGAAGTTGGAAACACCAATCTGCCGCGTCAGGCCCAGCGCCTTGGCTTCGGCCAGCGCCGCCATGTATTCGGGCAGCGCCACGCCATTGCCCGGCGCCGGCCAGTGGATCAGGGTCAGGTCGACGTAGTCGGTGCGCAGCTTGTCCAGGCTTTCGCGCAGGCTCGGCACAAGCTTGCCGGCGGCGTAGTTCGCCGTCCAGATCTTGGTGGTCACAAACAGTTCATCGCGCTTCACGCCGGCCTTGGCGATAGCCTGGCCGACGTCGGCCTCGTTGCCGTAGATCTGTGCCGTATCGACGGCGCGATAGCCCAGGTCCAGCGCGTTGCGCACCGAATCGATCACGGCCTGGCCGGTCAGGCGGAAAGTCCCGACACCAAATGAAGGAACGCTCATGGTGCAACTCCTATGAAGGAAACTCGAATGCACGCAGTTTGCCGCCCTTACCTTTGCGGATAAAGCCGTGTATAAGGGAAATTCATTTGATTTGAAATCAATAATGAAGACGACCATCGACGAACTGCTGGCCTTTGCCGCCGTGGTGGACACCGGCTCGATCACGGCGGCCGCCGAGCAGCTCAAGCTGACGGTCTCCGCCGCCAGCCGCACCCTGGGCCGGCTGGAGGAGAAACTGCAGACCACGCTGCTGCGGCGAACCACGCGGCGGCTGGAGCTGACCGAGGAAGGGGCGGCATTCCTGGAACACGCCCGCGCCATCCTGGCGATGGTTGACGAGGCGGAAGAGCAGATCGCGGCGCGCCGCCTGCGGCCGGTTGGGCGCTTGCGGGTGGATGCGGCAACGCCGTTCATGCTGCATGTGATCGTGCCGCTGCTGGAGGGCTTTCGCGCCAGCTACCCGGAAGTGGAACTGGAACTCAACTCGAACGAAGGCATCATCGACCTGATCGAAAAGCGCACCGATGTGGCGTTCCGCATCGGCCAGCTGAAGGACTCAACGCTGCATGCGCGCCCCATCGGCACCAGCCGAATCCGCATCCTGGCCAGTCCCGGCTACCTGAAGCGCCACGGCACGCCCACCAAGCCGGCGCAGCTCGCGCAGCATGCGCTGCTGGGCTTCACGCAGCCGGAATCGCTGAACGACTGGCCGCTGCGCGACGACGACGGCAGCGTGCTGCATATCAAGCCAACCATCGCCTCGTCCAGCGGCGAGACCCTCCGGAGCCTGGCCCTGAACGGCCAGGGCATTGCCTGCCTGTCGGACTTCATGACGCGCGACGATCGGCAAGACGGGCGGCTGGTGCAGCTGTTTGCGAAACAGACCCTCGATGTGCGCCAGTCGATCAACGCGGTCTACTATCGCAACACCGCGTTGGCGTCCCGCATCACCTGCTTTGTCGAGTATGTGGTCAAGGTGCTTGGCCAGAAGCCGTTCGAGAGCTAGTTTTCATATTTGATGCCAGATCAAAAGTATTTGACCGATACACGGCTTAATCTGCAAAGATGAACCGGGCAAACTGCGCTCCATCGAAACCCATTCCCTGGAGCACAAATGAGCCCCCTCTTCAAGCCCTTTGCCATGGCCGAGCAAACGCTATCCAACCGGATCGCCATGGCGCCGCTGACCCGTTCGCGCAACCCGGACGGGGTGCCCAACGATCTCAACGCGCTCTACTACGGCCAGCGTGCCGACGCCGGCCTGATCGTGACCGAAGGCACGGTGATCTCGCCCAGCGCGCAGGGATTCCTGTTCAATCCGGGCCTCTACACGCCGCAACAGGTTGAAGGCTGGCGCAAGGTGACCGACGCGGTGCATGCGAAGCGCGGAACGATCTTCACGCAGCTCTGGCACGTCGGCCGGGTGAGCCACGTCTCGATCCAGCCTGGCGGCATCCAGCCGGTCAGCGCAACCGACCAGGTTGCGAAGAACACCAAGGCCTGGGGCTATACCGCCGACGGCACGCCCGGTGCGGTCGATGTATCCGCGCCGCGCGCGCTGGCCAGCGGTGAGGTCTACGGCGTAATCGCCGATTTCGCGGAAGCCGCGGCCAATGCGATCGCCGCCGGCTTCGACGGCGTGGAACTTCACGGTGCCAATGGCTACCTGATCGAACAGTTCCTGAACCCGACGGTGAACGACCGCACCGACGAATTCCGTGGCGACACGCTGGAAGGCCGTACCCGCTTTGTACTGGCTGCCATCGACGCCGTGGCAGCCCGGATCGGCGCGCATCGCACGGCCATCCGCCTGTCTCCCTATGGCGGACTGGGCGACATGGCCGAGTACCCTGAGCTGGAGCAGACCTATCTCCATCTGGCCGACGAGCTCTCGAAGCGGAATATCGCCTACGTCCACCTCATGGACCAGAGCACGCGCGGCAGCTCGGCCACGCCGGGCGACTTCCTGGCAAGGTTCCGACGTCGCTTCACGGGTGCGCTGATCCTTGCGGGTGGCATGACACGCGCACGCGCCGAGCAGCTGATTGCCGATGACCTGATCGACATTGCCGCCTTCGGCGAGCCGTTCATCGCCAACCCCGATCTGGTTGCCCGGCTTGAGAACAACTGGCCGCTGGCCTCGTCGGACCGCGCGCACCACTACGGTGGCGGCGCCGAGGGCTACACGGACTATCCCGCCTACGACGGCGCCGCCGCAGCCTGAACTGCGCCAGACCACCTCGCGCAGCTTCACGCGGCGCTTCGGGCAGCCGCCCGGGGCGGGGCGGGTGTCCGCACACGGATAGCAAGGCTGCACTCAGTCCATCGAGCCACACGATTGCGCGCGGGGGTGTCGCCGCTCAGGTCGTCAGCAATTTTTCCTGATTTTCACCACGAATTCAGCAACAAATACCCGCGTTATCTGATTAACCTGCCCGCTATTTTCCGTTTACGGCCCGCCGCGGACGAGAAAATAGCTGCTCCCGCCGGCCCCACGAAGGCCGGCGCGGCCTTTCTGATGACACGGAGACAACGACACATGAGTGCAAGCGCAGAACATCTGCAACGCGGCCTGGGCGAACGGCATATCCGGCTGATGGCGCTGGGTTCGGCCATCGGCGTGGGCCTGTTCCTGGGCGCCGGCAATGCCATCAAGATGGCCGGCCCCGCCATCATGCTGGGCTACCTGATCGGCGGCGCGGTGATCTTCCTGATCATGCGCGCGCTGGGCGAAATGGCCGTGCACAACCCGGTGGCCGGCTCGTTCTGCCGCTACGCGCAGGACCACATGGGCCCGCTGGCCGGCTACCTGACCGGCTGGAACTACTGGTTCCTGTGGCTGGTGACCTGCGTGGCGGAGATCACCGCCGTGGCCATCTACATGGGCATGTGGTTCCCCGACGTGCCGCGCTGGATCTGGGCGCTGGCCGCGCTGGCGGCAATGGGCTCGGTCAACCTGATGGCGGTCAAGGCCTATGGCGAGTTCGAGTTCTGGTTCGCCATGATCAAGATCGTCACCATCGTGCTGATGCTGATCGGCGGCGGCGCCATGATCGTGTTCGGCTTTGGCAACGGCGGTATCGCCACCGGCATCTCGAACCTGTGGGCGCACGGCGGTTTCATGCCCAACGGCGCCTCCGGCGTGCTGATGTCGCTGCAGATGGTGATGTTCGCCTACCTCGGCGTGGAGATGATCGGCCTGACCGCCGGCGAGGCGCGCAACCCGAAGAAGTCGATCCCTGACGCGATCAACTCGGTGTTCTGGCGCATCCTGATCTTCTACGTGGGTGCGCTGTTCGTGATCCTGTCGCTGTACCCGTGGAACGAGATCGGCGCCCAGGGCAGCCCGTTCGTGCTGACTTTCGAGCGGCTGGGCATCAAGACCGCCGCCGGCATCATCAACTTCGTGGTGCTGACCGCGGCGCTGTCGTCGTGCAATGGCGGCATCTTCAGCACCGGGCGCATGCTGTACAACCTGGCGCAGCAGGGCCAGGCGCCGCAGGCCTTTGCCAAGGTCGACCGCAATGGCGTGCCGCGCCGCGCGCTGCTGGTGTCGATCGCCGCGCTGCTGTGCGGCGTGCTGCTCAATTACCTGGTGCCCGAGCAGGTCTTCGTCTGGGTGACGGCGATTTCCACCTTCGGCGCGGTCTGGACCTGGGCCATCATCCTGGTCACGCAGATCCAGTTCCGCCGCAGCCTGTCGGCGGCCGAGCGCAAGGCGCTGGCCTTCCGCATGCCGTTCTGGCCCTATGGCTCCTACATCGCGCTGGCCTTCCTGGCGCTGGTGGTGGCGCTGATGGCCTACTTCCCGGAGACCCGCGTGGCGCTGTACGTGGGCCCGGGCTGGCTGGTGCTGCTGACGGTGTGCTACTACGCGCTGGACATGCGCTCGCGCGGGCCAGTCAGCTACCGCGCCTGAGCTTGCCGTAGCCAGCGGGGTGCGCCGGCCGGCGCGCCTCGCTACAATGGCTCCCGGGCAATCCAACGCCAGGGGGCCGAATGTCCGAGACCACTGAGGTTGCTGGCAACGCGGCGGCTGCGCCGCCGCGCAACAGCGCCGCCGATGCCGAGGCCCGCGCCATCGCGGTTGCCGATACGGTCGCGCGCACTGCCGTCGAGCAGGCCGACCATGCCATGCGCCACTGGACCGACCCCACCGCGGGGCCGGTACGCATCGGCTCCGCGCAGCACCTGCAGATGTTCTGCAATATGCTGCTGCAGACCCACAACCCCTACAAACCCGCCGTGATCGACTGGCCGAAGCTGTCGCCGGAGGCCCTGCACCGCGTCACCTCGCTGCCGATCTGGGATATCGCCGTGCAGACCGAGGGCCGCGCCTCGATCCGAGTCAAGACCTTTGCCCAGACCGTCAGCGATCCGCTGCTGCGCATCGCGCTGGAAATGGACGGCGGCGAAGAGGCGCGCCACAAGGTGGTGCTGTCGAAACTGGTCGAGGCCTACGGCATCGCGCTCGCGCCCGAGCCTGACTACCCGCCCCCGGACGATCCGGAATGGGGCTGGCTGGTTACCGGCTACAGCGAGTGCATCGACAGCTTCTTCGCCTTCGGCCTGTTCGCCGCGGCCAGGCGCTCCGGCTTCTTCCCCGCCGAGCTGGTCGAGACCTTCGAGCCGGTGATCCAGGAGGAAGGCCGGCATATCCTGTTCTTCGTCAACTGGGCCGCCTGGTACCGGCGCACCCTGCCGTGGTGGCGCCGTCCGCTGTTTGCGCTGAAGGTGGCGCGGGTGTGGGCCTTCCTGGTCTGGGAGCGCATCGGCATCGCGCGCGGCATCGACACCGACGGCGTGGCCCAGGACGCCAACTTCACCATGAACGGCTCGGCGGCGCTGGGCGAAGCCCTGACGCCGGGCGCGATGATCGACCTGTGCCTGGCCGAGAACGACCGGCGCATGGCCGGCTACGACGCGCGCCTGCTGCGCCCGGAAACCGTGCCGCGGCTGGCCCGGCTGGCGCGGCGCTTCGTCAAGTAGGGCCGGCCCATGCACCTTGCGTTGGCATTGTCGCTGCTGTCGCTGGCGGTCTGGCTGGTGCTGATCTTTGCCCGCGCGGGTTTCTGGCGCGTGCGCAAGCCGGCTGCCGCACCGGATCCCGCAGCCTGGCCGGAGGTGGTCGCGGTCATCCCCGCCCGCAACGAGGCCGACGTGATCGGCCGCGCCGTGGCCGGCGTGCTGGGCCAGCGCTACCGGGGCCGGCTGGCGCTGGTGGTGGTGGACGACCACAGCCAGGACGGCACCGCCGATATCGCCCGCGCCGCCGCCGCGGCCACCGCGCGCCCGCGGGGGCTGACCGTGATCGGCGCTCGCGAGCTGCCGGCCGGCTGGAGCGGCAAGGTCTGGGCGCAGTCCGAAGGATTGGCCGCGGCCGACCGCATCGCCCCGCAGGCCCGCTACGTCTGGCTGACCGATGCCGATATCTGGCACGGCCCCGGCGTGCTGGCCGGTCTGGTGGCGCGCGCCGGGCACGAACGGCGCGACCTGGTCTCGCTGATGGTCCGGCTGCGCTGCGAATCCGCCTGGGAACGGCTGATCGTGCCGGCCTTTGTCTTCTTCTTCGCCAAGCTCTACCCCTTCGCCCGCGTGCGCGATGCCCGCTGCCGCGTGGCGGCCGCGGCCGGGGGCTGCATGCTGGCCAGCCGCGCGGCGCTGGCGCGCATTGGCGGCTTTGCCGCCATCCGCGGCGAGCTGATCGACGACTGCAGCCTGGCCGCGCGCATCAAGCCCGGCGGCGCGATCCGGCTGGACCTGGCCGACGACAGCGTGTCGTTGCGGCCCTACAACGACTGGCGCAGCCTGTGGGACATGATCGCGCGCAGCGCTTATACGCAATTGCGCTACTCGCCGCCGCTGCTGGCCGGCGCGGTGGCGGGCATGGTGCTGACCTACCTGGTGCCGCCGGTGCTGGCGCTCGGCTGGCGGCTGTGGCCGGCATGGCTGGCCTGGGGCGCGATGACCCTGGCCTACCTGCCGATGCTGCGCGAATACCGGCAGCCGGCGTGGCTGGCGCCGCTGCTGCCGGTCACGGCGCTGTTCTACCTGGGGGCAACCATCGACTCGGCACGGCGCTACTGGCTGCGGCGCGGCGGGCAGTGGAAGGGCCGGGCGCAGGCGCCGGTGCGGTCCTGAGCGCTCCCTGCCAGCTTAGCGCTTGTCGAGATACCCCTGCGCCCGGAACCACTCCAGCGCGTCCCGCAAACCCTCCTGGTATGGCCGCGGCTGATAGCCCAGCACCTTGCGCGCCTTGTCTGATGTAAAGAACATCCGGTACCGGGACATATTGAGTCCATCTACAGTGATGAACGGCTCCTTGCCGGTAAAGCGTGCCGCCGCCTCCGCCCCGTACGCCAGCGGGTACAGCGGCCAGCGCGGCAGCTGCATGGTCGGCGGGCGCCGGCCGCACAGCTGCGCGATGTCACGCAGCATCTGCTGCAGCATCACGTCCTGGCCGCCCAGGATGTAGCGCTCGCCGGCCTGGCCGCGTTCCAGCGCCAGGAAATGCCCTTCGGCCACGTCATCCACATGCGCCAGGTTCAGGCCGGTATCGACAAAGGCGGGGATCTTGCCCGTGGCCGCCTCGACGATGATGCGCCCGGTCGGCGTCGGCCGCACGTCGCGCGGGCCGATCGGAGTGGACGGGTTGACGATGACCGCCGGCAGGCCGCGCTCGGCCACCAGTTTTTCGACCACGCGCTCGGCCAGCACCTTGCTGCGCTTGTAGGCGCCGATGGCCTCGTGCGGGCGCAGCGCCGCGGTCTCGTCCACCGGCGCCCGCGCGCCGGCCACGCGCAGCGTCGCCACGCTGCTGGTATAGACCACCCGCTCGACGCCGGCCTGCTGCGCGGCCTCCATCACGGCCAGGGTGCCGTCGACGTTAGTGCGCACGATCTCCTCGGGGTCCGGCGCCCACAGCCGGTAGTCGGCGGCCACATGGAACAGGTAGCGCACGCCCTGCAGCGCGGCAGCCACCGCGCCGGCGTCGCGCATGTCGCCTTCCGCCACGCTCACCGGCAGCCCGGCCAAGTTGGCGCGCGGGCTTTGCGGGCGCACCAGCACGCGCACCCGGAAGCCGCGTGCCAGCGCCCTGCGCGCCACCGCCGAGCCCAGAAAGCCCGAGGCGCCTGTCACCAGCACGTCATCGTTTTTCGTCATAAACCCGTTTTCCCGTGAGGCGGAGTCGCCCCGGGCCAGCCTCGCGCTGGCCAAGGCGCCTCCAGACAAAGCCGGCGTGTCGGGTATATAGTAACCACCGTGCGACGGAAATGTGATCTGCGGTGGATCTCCGGTGGATGCCGGTGCATTTCCTGTCCCGCCATCCCAAACACTGAAACCCGTTGCAAAGGGTCGGGGGGCTTACTCTATGCAGGTGATTCTTGCTCAGCCCCGGGGCTTCTGCGCTGGCGTGGTGCGCGCGATCGAGATCGTCGACCGCGCCCTCGTCAAGCATGGCGCCCCGGTGTTCGTGCGGCATGAGATCGTGCACAACAAGCACGTCGTAGAGGGACTGAAGGACAAGGGGGCGCGCTTCGTCGAAGAACTGGACGAAGTCCCGACCGGCGCCGTGACGATCTTCAGCGCGCATGGGGTCTCGCGCGAGGTCATCGCCGATGCCAGCCAGCGCCAGTTGCATGCCATCGACGCCACCTGCCCGCTGGTGATCAAGGTCCATACCCAGGGCCGCCAGTACGCGACCAGCGGCCGCACCGTGATCCTGATCGGCCATGCCGGCCACCCGGAAGTGGAAGGCACCATGGGCCAGATCCCGGGCAAGGTGATCCTGGTGCAGAACGAGGCCGAGGTCGCGCAGCTGGACCTGCCCGCCGACACCCCGGTCGCCTATGTCACGCAGACCACGCTGAGCGTGGACGACACCCGCAATATCATCGCCGCGCTCGGGCGCCGCTTCAGCAACCTGGTCGGTCCCGATACGCGCGATATCTGCTACGCCACGCAGAACCGCCAGAGCGCGGTGCGCGACCTGTGCAAGCTGGCCGACGTGATCCTGGTGATCGGCGCGACGAACAGCTCCAACTCCAACCGCCTGCGCGAGATCGGCACTGAAAGCGGCGTGCCCAGCTACCTGATCGCCGAAGGCGCCGAGCTAGACCCCGCCTGGGTGCGCGACGCCAACGTGGTGGGCATCACCGCCGGCGCCTCCGCCCCCGAGGAAATGGTCGAGGACGTGATCAACGCGCTGCGCCGGCTGGGCCCGGTGGATGTCACCACCATGGCCGGGCGCGAGGAACATGCCGAGTTCCGGCTGCCGCCCGAACTGGCCGACGTAAAGCCGCAATCGGCCCCGCGCAAGGCCGGCAAGGAACCCGCCGCAGTCGCGGCCGCACCGGCCACCGCCAACGAGAATATCGCCGGCTGAACCCAACCAGAGGAAGCTGCCTTGGCTATTCCGCTACTGCAGGTCGCCCGCGTGGGCGCCTACATCGTCGGCAAGCATCTGTCGCGACAGAAGCGCTATCCGCTTGCCCTGATGCTGGAACCGCTGTTCCGCTGCAACCTGGCGTGCTCAGGCTGCGGCAAGATCGATTATCCGGATCCCATCCTGAACCAGCGCCTGTCGGTGCAGGAATGCCTGGAGGCGGTGGATGAATGCGGTGCCCCGGTGGTGTCCATCGCCGGCGGCGAGCCGCTGCTGCACAAGGACATGCCGCAGATCGTGCAAGGCATCATCGCGCGGCGCAAGTTCGTCTACCTGTGCACCAATGCGCTGCTGATGGAAAAGAAGCTGGACCAGTACCAGCCCAGCCCGTATTTCATCTGGTCGGTGCACCTGGACGGCGACCGCGAGATGCATGACCGCTCGGTGTGCCAGGAAGGCGTGTACGACCGCTGCGTCGAGGCAATCCGGCTGGCCAAGCAACGGGGTTTCCGCGTAAATATCAACTGCACGCTGTTCAACGATGCCCAGCCCGAGCGCGTGGCGAAGTTCTTCGACTCGGTCAAGGCGCTGGGCGTGGACGGCATCACCGTGTCGCCTGGCTATGCCTATGAACGCGCGCCGGACCAGCAGCACTTCCTGAACCGCGGCAAGACCCGCCAGCTGTTTCGCGACATCCTCAGCCGCGGCCGCGCCGGCAAGAACTGGGCCTTCAGCCAGTCGACGCTGTTCCTGGACTTCCTGGCCGGCAACCAGACCTACCACTGCACCCCGTGGGGCAACCCGGCGCGCACCGTATTCGGCTGGCAGCGTCCGTGCTACCTGGTGGGCGAGGGCTATGCCGCCACCTTCCGCGAGCTGATGGAAGAAACCGACTGGGACGCCTACGGCACCGGCAACTACGAGAAGTGCGCCGACTGCATGGTGCACAGCGGCTATGAGGCCACCGCCGTGGCCGACACCTTTGCCCATCCGCTCAAGGCGCTGGGCGTGAGCCTGCGCGGCGTGCGCACCAGCGGGCCGATGGCGCCCGATATTGCGCTGGACCGGCAGCGGCCGGCGGAATACGTGTTCTCGCGCCACGTCGAGATCAAGCTCGAGGAAATCCAGCGCGCGAAACCGCGCGCCAACCGGCCGCGGCCGGCCGAGGCCAACGCCGCGGCCACGCACTGACTGCACTGCCGATGGCCGCGGAACTTGCCGCCCCCCTCCCAGGCGCTGCGCTGACCTGCGTGTCGGCGGCCTATGCGCTGGCCGCGGCCTGGCTGTCGCATCGCGCGCCGGCGGCAAGCGGCGGCACCGCGACGACGCCGGTCAGCGTGCTCAAGCCGCTGTGCGGCGCCGAGCCCCGGCTGCACGAGAACCTGGCCACGCTGTGCCGGCAGCGGCATCCGTCGTTCCAGCTGGTATTCGGCGTGCATGCCGCGGACGATCCCGCCATCGCCGTGGTCGAACGGCTGCGCCGCGACTTCCCGGCGTGCGACATCGCGCTGGTGGTCGATCCGCAAGTGCACGGCACCAACCTGAAAGTCAGCAACCTGGTCAACCTGTTCGCACAAGCGAAGCACGATGTGCTGGTGATCGCCGACAGCGATATCACCGTGCCGCCCGACTACCTGGCGCGCGTGACCGCGCCGCTGGCCGACGCCGGCGTGGGCGTGGTCACCTGCCTCTACCGCGGCAATCCGACTGGCGGGCGGTGGTCGCGCATCGGCGCGCAGTTCATCAACGACTGGTTCGCGCCGTCGGTGCGCATCGCCCACGCGGGCGGCTCGCAACGCTTTGCCTTTGGCGCGACGATTGCGCTGCGGCGGGATGCGCTGGTTTCGGTCGGCGGGTTCGAGGTATTGGCGGACCGGCTGGCGGATGACTTCTGGCTGGGCGAGCTGACGCGGCGACAAGGGTTGCGCACGGTGCTGTCAGACGTGGTGGTCAGCACCGATGTCACCGAGGAACACTTTGCCGACCTTTGGCGGCATGAGGTGCGCTGGCTGCGCACGATAAGGTCGCTCAATCCGCTGGGTTTTGCCTTCACCTTTATTACCTTCACCTGGCCGATGCTGGTGCTGGGCGTATTGCTGGCGCCGCTCCCTGCTGTTCTTGCCCTGGCGACCCTCGGCGTGATCGCGCGCAGCATGATGGCGGGCAGCGTGGCCGCTGCGTTGCGCGCGCCGTTGCGCGATGCGATGCTGCTGGCCGGCTGGGCCGTTGCGCTGACGGGCAAGCGCGTGCGGTGGCGCGAGCAGGTGCTGCCGGTACATGATGGGCAGCACTCCGGGCGAGCGCCTGCCCTCTCCCCCGCCCCTCTCCCGCAAGCGGGCGAGGGGAGAAAACAGGCGGACGGGGAGCCGCCATCGCGTTATTCCGCACGCCGTCCTGCGGCAGCGTCCGTTGATGTGACGACGTTGAACGCAGCGGCGGTTCGCTCCCCTCTCCCGCCTGCGGGAG
>NZ_JBYTAG010000082.1:0-29436 GCF_058787995.1 Cupriavidus sp. FW305-27 | reverse complement strand
ACCAAGGACCTGGGCAAGGGCTTCGCGCTGGCGGTTGCCTATGTCGACACCAACGCCAAGGAAGTGGCCTACACCAGCGCCAACCGCGGCCGCTACCTGGGCAAGGCCACGGCCTGGGCCTCGATCACCAAGACTTTCTAATCATTGCCGCAGGCCGGGCAGGCAGCGCCGGCCTGCCCCGAGGAGAAATCGGATGAAACTCATCATCGCAGTCATCAAGCCGTTCAAGCTCGACGAAGTGCGCGAAGCGCTGTCGGACGTGGGCGTGTCCGGCATTACCGTGACCGAAGTGAAAGGCTTCGGCCGCCAGAAGGGCCACACCGAGCTGTACCGCGGCGCCGAATACATCGTCGACTTCCTGCCCAAGGTGAAGATCGAGGTGGCGGTGCCCGACGACGTGGTCGAGCGCGCCATCGAGGCGGTCGAGAAATCGGCCCGCACCGGCAAGATCGGCGACGGCAAGATCTTCGTGGCACCGATCGAGCAGGTCATCCGCATCCGCACCGGCGAGACCGGCGGCGATGCCCTGTGACCCGAGACAGCACATCACAAGAGGTTAAGCACATGAAAACCTGGTTCAAGCGATTCCTGACGGCCGGCGCGATGGCGCTGGCCATCGGCACGGCGGGCGTGGGCATCTCCACGCCGGCCGCCGCACAGGACAAGCCGGCCGCCGAGGCATCTGCCCCGGCCGCCTCCGCCGCCCCCGCTGCAGCCGCTGCCGAAGCTTCGGCGCCGGCTGCTCCCGCTGCCGCCGCGGCCGCACCGGCCGCCGCCCCCGCGGAAGCGGCCGCCGCGCCGGCCGCACCGGTGCCCAACAAGGGCGACACCGCCTGGCTGCTGGTCTCGACCGCCTTCGTGATCCTGATGACGCTGCCCGGCCTGGCGCTGTTCTACGGCGGCCTGGTGCGCTCCAAGAACATGCTGTCGGTGCTGATGCAGTGCCTGGTGATCTTCTCGCTGGTGGCGCTGCTGTGGGCGATCTATGGCTACAGCTTTGCCTTCACCGAGGGCAACGCCTTCTTCGGCGGCACCGACCGGCTCTTCATGAAGGGGCTGACGGTCGAGGCCGTGGCCGCCACCTTCAGCAAGGGCGTGGTGGTGCCGGAACTGGGCTACTTCGCCTTCCAGTGCGCCTTCGCCTGCATCACCTGCGGCCTGATCATCGGCGCCTTCGCCGAACGCGCCAAGTTCTCGGCCGTGCTGGTGTTCGTGGTGCTGTGGTTCACCTTCTCCTACATCCCGATGGCCCACATGGTCTGGTTCTGGCCGGGTCCGGACGCCTACACCGACGCTGCTGCCGGCGCCGCCGCGACCGCCAAGTCGGGCTGGCTGTTCCAGAAGGGCGCGCTCGACTTCGCCGGCGGCACCGTGGTGCACATCAACGCGGCCGTGGCCGGCCTGGTGGGCGCCTACATGTTCGGCAAGCGCATCGGCTTCGGCCGTGAGGCGATCCGTCCGCACAGCCTGACCTTCACCATGGTGGGTGCCTCGCTGCTGTGGTTCGGCTGGTTCGGCTTCAACGCCGGCTCGGCGCTGGAAGCCAACGGCTCGGCCGCGCTGGCCTTCGTCAACACGCTGCTGGCCACCTGCGCAGCAGTGCTGGCGTGGACCTTCGGCGAGTGGATCGGCAAGGGCAAGCCGTCGATGCTGGGCGGCGCCTCGGGCGCGGTGGCTGGCCTGGTGGCGATCACCCCGGCGGCCGGCTTTGTCGGCCCGATGGGCTCGATCGTGATGGGCCTGATCGCCGGCCTGCTGTGCCTGTGGGGAGTGACCGGCCTGAAGCGCATGCTGGGCATGGACGACTCGCTGGATGTGTTCGGCGTGCACGGCGTGGGCGGCATCGTGGGTGCGCTGCTGACCGGCGTGTTTGCCGCGCCCAGCCTCGGCGGCACGGGCATCTACGACTACGTGGCCAACAAGGTGGCGGACGACTACTCGATCGCCGGCCAGCTGTGGATCCAGTTCGAAGGCGTGCTGACCACCGTGGTGTGGTCCGGCGTGGTCGCCTTCGTGGCCTACAAGCTGGTGGACATGCTGATCGGCCTGCGGGTGCCGGAAGACGAAGAACGCGAGGGCCTGGATATCACCTCGCACGGCGAGACCGCGTATGAAGTCTGAGCGCAAAAGTGTTGTGCTGGAGAGCTGATTGGGAATCTTCTCTCAGGAGTTTTCGCCCGGCCGCGTGCCGGGCTTTTTTCTTTCCGGCATTGCCTGAGATTGCATACATTTGGCGGTCAGCCATGGCCGAACAACGCGTGCCGCGAATGCTTCGGGGGGACTTCCGAGCTTCCTCGCAAAACCCGCCAGCCGAGCGCCGGCAAGGGCTGGCTGGCGATCCCCCCGCGCGCTGCGCGGGCTTTTCGCAAAGTGCTTAACTCCGATCTTAAAAAGCTTCAATTGTCTTTAATGTGCGGGGCACATACATTGCCAGTGAGGCAGTTTCCTCCACCTGCAGAACGCTCCCCGTATCTGTCAGGCCATTTAAGAGCGCGGCATTGCCGCGCTTTTTTTTTGCCGGTGCGGCCGGCTCTTTATTTCGCGCCGCCCATCCCCATATCGTTATCCCTCAGGCCCGGCCATGCATATCCTTATAAGGGGTGTGCCAGCGCCTGGTTGGCCGTTCCTCTACAATCGGGGCGAACGATTAAGACGACGATTTATAGGATGGATATGGTCCCGCATCTCATCACCGCGCTGAACGGTCCGCTGCTCGAACTGGAAAAGAAAATCCTGGACGCCACGCCGTCCATCGAGCGCTGGTTCAGGCTGGAATGGCAGGAGCATACCCCTCCGTTCTATTGCTCGGTGGACCTGCGCAACGCCGGCTTCAAGCTGGCGCCGGTCGACACCAACCTGTTCCCGGGCGGATTCAACAACCTGGCCCCGGAAATGCTGCCGCTGGCGGTGCAGGCGGCGATGGCGGCGATCGAGAAGATCTGCCCGGACGCCAAGAACCTGCTGCTGATCCCCGAGCGGCATACCCGCAACATGTTCTACCTGCAGAACGTGGCGCGGCTGTCGCTGATCATGCGCCAGGCGGGCCTGAACGTGCGCCTGGGCTCGCTCTCCGAGGAAATCACCGAACCGACCCCGATCGAGCTGCCGGACGGCCAGACCCTGGTGGTCGAGCCGCTCGCGCGCCTGGGCACCAGGGGCCGCCGGCTGGGGCTGAAGGACTTCGACCCCTGTTCGATCCTGCTGAACAACGACCTGTCGGCCGGCATCCCGCCGATCCTGGAAAACATCAACGAGCAGTACCTGCTGCCGCCGCTGCATGCCGGCTGGTCCACGCGCCGCAAGAGCAGCCACTTTGCCGCCTATGACGAGGTGGCCAAGAAGTTCGCCAAGCTGATCGACATCGACCAGTGGATGGTCAACCCGTACTTCGCCCGCTGCTCCGGCGTGGACTTCCACGAGCGCGTGGGCGAGGAAGAACTGGCCGACGCGGTCGAGGGCGTGCTCAAGAAAATCGCCAAGAAGTACCGCGAGTACGGCATCAAGGAAACCCCGTACGTGGTGGTCAAGGCCGATGCCGGCACCTACGGCATGGGCATCATGACCGTGCGCGATCCGTCCGAGGTCAAGGGCCTGAACCGGAAGGAGCGCAACAAGATGAGCGTCGTCAAGGAAGGCCTGGAGGTCAGCGACGTCATCATCCAGGAAGGCGTGCACACCTTCGAGAAGGTCAATGAAGCGGTGGCCGAGCCGGTGGTGTACATGATCGACCGCTACGTGGTCGGCGGCTTCTACCGCGTGCACACGGGCCGCGGCAACGACGAGAACCTGAACGCGCCGGGCATGCATTTCGTGCCGCTGGCGTTTGCGCCCAACGGTATCCCCGACTCCCACGCCAAGCCCGGCGCGGCGGTGCCTAACCGGTTCTACATGTACGGCGTGGTGGCGCGATTGGCGCTGCTGGCGGCGTCCCTGGAACTCGAGAAAACCGACCCGAACCCGATCCTGTGACGAGCCCCATGCGCATCCTCTTCATCACTGACCCGCTGGAGACCTTCAAGACCTACAAGGACTCCACCTACGCCATGATGACCGAGGCCGCCGCGCGCGGCCACGAGCTGTACTGGTGCTTGCAGCCGCAACTGACCCTGTCCGGCCGTGTGGTCGAGACCATGGCCACGCGACTGCACCTGACCGGCGACGACCACGCCTGGTACCGCGAAGGCAACAGCGCGCTGGAGCCGCTGTCGGCATTCGACGCGGTGCTGATGCGCAAGGACCCGCCCTTCGACATGGAGTACGTCACCAGCACCTGGCTGCTGGAGCTGGCCGAGGCGCAGGGCGCGCGCGTGTTCAACAAGCCGCGCGCGATCCGCGACCATTCCGAGAAGCTGGCGATTGCCCAGTACCCGGAATTCATCACGCCGACGCTGGTTACGCGCGACCTGGCACGCATCCGCGACTTCCACGCCGAGCACCGCGACATCATCGTCAAGCCGCTCGACGGCATGGGCGGCATGGGCGTGTTCCGCGTCGGCGCGGACGGCATGAACCTGGCCGCGATCGTCGAGACTTTGGGCCACGACGGCGCCCGCACGCTGATGGTGCAGCGCTATATCCCGGCGATCAAGGACGGCGACAAGCGCATCCTGCTGATCGGCGGCGTGCCGGTGCCATATTCGCTGGCGCGCGTGCCGATGGCCGGCGAGGTGCGCGGCAACCTGGCTGCCGGCGGCACCGGCCGCGCGCAGGAACTGAGCCCGCGCGACCGCGAGATCGCCGAGGCCCTGGCGCCGGGGCTGTGGGAGCAGGGCCTGCTGCTGGTGGGCCTGGACGTCATCGGCGACTACCTGACCGAGGTCAATGTGACGAGTCCGACCTGTTTCCAGGAGATCACCCAGCAAACCGGCTTCCATGTCGCGGCGATGTTCATCGACGCGCTGGAGCACGCCGTGGACGCGGCCGGGCGCTGAGCCTGGCCGGCAGCGGGAGCGCGGGGGGCCGCCTGCTACAATCGGGGCAATCCAACGGATTCACCATCATGGCAGGCATTCTGATCATCGCGCACACCCCGCTGGCTTCGGCGCTGCGCGATTGCGCCGCCCACGTCTACTGCGGCCAGCCGCAGCGGCTGGAATCCATCGACGTCCTTCCCGATGCCGACCCCGCCGTCGTGCTGGCCGAGGCCAGGCGCCGGCTGGCGGCCATCTGCGAGGACAACGGCGCGCTGGTCCTCACCGATATCTTCGGCGCCACCCCCGCCAATATTGCCGCACGCCTGGCCGAGCCGGGCCGCGTGCGGGTGCTGGCCGGCGTCAACCTTCCCATGCTCGTGCGCGCGATCTGCTACCGCGGCGAAAAGCTCGACCAGCTTGCCACCAAGGCCCTGGCCGGCGGCTCGCAGGGTGTGCTGCAGGTCGGCACCACGACTGTCCAGAACCAAACCGCAAACCATCCCGACAAATATGCTGCAGAGGGACACCACCATCATCAATAAACTCGGCCTGCATGCGCGCGCGTCCGCCAAGCTGACCCAGCTCGCCGGCAACTTTGTCAGCCAGGTCAAGATGTCCCGCAATGGTCGCCAGGTCGACGCCAAGAGCATCATGGGCGTCATGATGCTGGCCGCCGGGATCGGCTCGACGGTGACCCTCGAGACCGACGGCCCCGACGAGCAGGAGGCGATGGACGCGCTGCTGGCGCTGATCGCCAACCGCTTTGGTGAGGGAGAGTGAGGCCGGCGGCCTCGACCCGAATTCTTAAACGTTCCTGACGGAGCGGTACATGCCTTTCGCCCTGCACGGCATCCCGGTCTCGCGCGGCGTCGCCATCGGGCGCGCGCACCTGCTTGCGCCCGCGGCGCTGGACGTGTCGCACTACCTGGTCGATGAAGACCAGCTCGACGCCGAGGTCGAACGGCTGCGCGCAGCGCGCGCCGCGGTGCGGGCGGAGCTGGCCGCGCTCAAGCGCGACCTGCCGCGCGATGCGCCCGAGGAGCTGGGCGCATTCCTGGACGTGCACGCGATGATCCTCGACGACGAGGCGCTGGCGCGCGAGCCCGAGGCCCTGATCCGGGGCCGCCGCTACAACGCAGAGTGGGCACTTACCACGCGCCTCGAAGAGCTGATGCGCCAGTTCGACGAGATCGAGGATGAATACCTGCGCGAGCGCAAGACCGATATCCGGCAGGTGGTCGAGCGCATCCTGAAGGCGCTCGCCGGGGCTCCGGTGCTGGTGCCCGCGCCGGTGCCGGCGCTGGCCGCCGACGGCGAGGCCGCGACCGGGGTGATCGTGGTGGCCCACGATATCGCCCCGGCCGACATGCTGCAGTTCCGCCATACCATCTTCCACGGCTTCGTCACCGACATGGGCGGACGCACCTCGCATACCGCCATCGTCGCGCGCAGCCTGGACATCCCGGCCGCGGTCGGCGTGCAGAGCGCGAGCGAGCTGATCCGCCAGGACGACTGGATCATCATCGACGGCGATGCCGGGCTGGTGATCGTCGACCCGACCGCCATCATCCTGGAAGAGTACCGCCACCGGCAGAGCGAGCGCGCGCTGGAAAAGAAGCGCCTGCAGCGGCTGCGGCATACCCCGGCGGTGACGCTGGACGGGCTGGAAATCGACCTGCTGGCCAATATCGAGATGGCCGAGGACGCCGGCGCGGCGCTGGCGGCCGGCGCGGTCGGCGTGGGCCTGTTCCGTTCCGAATTCCTGTTCATGAACCGGCGCGACGAGTTGCCGGGCGAGGACGAGCAGTTCCAGGCCTACCGCGGCGCGGTCGATGCCATGCACGGGCTGCCGGTGACTATCCGCACCATCGACATCGGCGCCGACAAGCCGCTCGATGCCCGCGGCGATGAATTCGAGACCGCGCTGAACCCGGCGCTGGGCCTGCGCGCGATCCGCTGGTCGCTGTCCGAGCCGGGCATGTTCCTGACCCAGCTGCGCGCGCTGCTGCGGGCTTCGGCCTTCGGCCCGGTGCGGCTGCTGGTGCCGATGCTGGCGCATGCCAGCGAGATCGACCAGACCCTGGCGCTGATCGCCAAGGCCAAGCGCCAGCTCGACGAGCGCGGCGAGGCCTATGACCCGGGCATGAAGGTCGGCGCCATGATCGAGATCCCGGCGGCGGTGCTGCTGCTGCCGCTGTTCCTGCGCAAGATGGACTTCCTGTCCATCGGCACCAACGACCTGATCCAGTACACGCTGGCCATCGATCGCGCCGACAACGCGGTGGCGCACCTGTTCGACCCGCTGCACCCGGCGGTGCTGCAGCTGGTGGCGCGCACCATCCGCGAGGCCAACCGCGCCGGCGTGCCGGTGGCCGTGTGCGGCGAAATGGCGGGCGACCCGTCCATGACCCGGCTGCTGCTGGGCATGGGGCTGCGCGAGTTCTCGATGCACCCGGCGCAGCTGCTGCGGGTCAAGCAGGAGATCCTGCATGCCCACTGCGAACGGCTCGAGCCGCTGGTCGACCAGGTCCTGCAGGCCTTCGATCCCGAGGAGCAGGCGGCCGCCCTGCGGCAGCTGGCACGACCCTGAGGCCATCAGGGTTTTCTGATGCGGAAAGGCGGCTGGTGCAGCACTTCTGCAAGCCGGAAAGTGCCGCCTCAGCCGCCTTCCTTTTGCATCCTGTGGCGTCTACCCGACCTCTCCCAATGTGGCTTAATGGGAATTGTTATCATTATTGATCTCTGATATTCTGACGTTCATTCGCAGTGGCATGCCGGTGCCACGCGCCCCAACGGAGGGACTTGTGTACGTCTGCATCTGCAACCAGATCACCGATCGTGAGATTCACGGTGCTGCGCACCTGGGCATCGAAACCCTCGACGAACTGGCCGAAACGCTTGGCGTCGGCACCTGCTGCGGCCGCTGCCGCGAGTGCGCGCACCAGGTGTTGCAGGAAGGCGTGGCGGCGGTGCGCAATGTCACCGTTGCGACCCTCGCCAACATCCAGGTTGTGGAGATTTCTTCCTGTTCCGCGTCGGGCCCATGTACCATAATGGACACTCGGGATCCGGCAGTCGCGAACGACCAGCGCAAGGCGCTGGTGGCCTGAACGCGCCCATGAACTGAAGACCAGTTCACGGCGCGCTTTTGCGCTTTTTCCTTTTTCACTGACTGCACGGCGCCATTGGCGCCGTTTCGTGTTTTTGCGCGGGCCCGGTGCAACAGGAGCCGCCAATGAAAGGTGACAAGAAGGTCATCCAGCATCTGAACGCCCAGCTCAAGAACGAGCTGACCGCGATCAACCAGTATTTCCTGCACGCCCGCATGTATCGCCACTGGGGCCTGAAGAAGCTCGGCGACGTGGAGTACAAGGAATCGATCGGCGAAATGAAGCACGCCGACCGCCTGATCGAGCGCATCCTGATGCTGGACGGCCTGCCCAACCTGCAGGATCTGCACAAGCTGCTGCTCGGCGAAGACACGCCCGAGATGCTCAAGTGCGACCTGAAGCTGGAGCAGACCGCGCACGCCACCGTCAAGGAAGGCATCGCCTACTGCGAATCCGTAGGCGATTACGTCAGCCGCGAAATCCTGGTCGATATACTCACCGATACCGAGGAACATATCGAATACCTGGAAACGCAGCTGGACCTGATCGACAAGGTCGGGCTGCAGAACTACCTGCAGTCGCAGATGGAGCCGGGCGAGCAATAAGCCGGTTTCCGGCGTGGGCGCTCTCGATGAGCGGCCGCCCCAGCGCGCGGCGCCGTTCGGCTCCGCCTTGTTGCTCGCCTGCAGGCAGTAACCCTTCTCATTCCGATTCCTGTTCTTTATCCAGGCGTCCCTGGCGGGCAAAGGCTCCTGTCCCGCCACGGCGCCGCGCAAATCTCACCCTACGATTAATGATGCGCCCTGACACCGCGGACTTCCGCACCCTGTTCCTCAGCGGCGTGGCCATGCTTGACGTGCGCGCGCCGCTGGAATTCGCGCGCGGGGCCTTCCCCGGCGCGGTCAACCTGCCGCTGATGGATGATGCCGAGCGCCACGAGGTGGGCCTGTGCTATGCGCAGAAGGGCCAGCAGGCGGCAATCGAACTTGGCCACCAGCTGGTGTCCGGGCTGCGCAAGGCCGCGCGGATCGCAGCCTGGGCGGAGTTTGCGCGCGCGCATCCGGACGGCTACCTGTATTGCTTCCGCGGCGGGCTGCGCTCGCAGCTGGTGCAGCAATGGCTGCATGCGGCCGGTGTCGATTACCCCCGCGTGACCGGCGGCTACAAGGCCATGCGCGGCTTCCTGATCGAGACCACCGATGCCGCGGCGGCCGAGCAGCAATGGTTTGTGCTGGGCGGCCTGACCGGCAGCGGCAAGACCGATGTGCTGGCCGACGTGCCCGCCGCGATCGACCTCGAAGGCCATGCGCGGCACCGCGGCTCGGCCTTCGGCCGGCGCGCGCTGGCGCAGCCGCCGCAGATCGATTTCGAGAACGCGCTGGCCATCGACGTGCTGCGGCATATTGACGCAGGCTGGCGCGCGCTGCTGGTGGAGGACGAGGGCCGCTTTATCGGCAGCCGCGACGTGCCGCAGGTGCTGACGCAGCGCATGCAGGCCAGCCCGCTGGTGTGGCTGGAAGCGTCGTTCGACGAACGCGTGGAGCGCGTGCTGCGCGACTATGTGCAGGGGCTGGCGGCGGAGTTCATTGCCGAGAAGGGCAGCACGGAAGGCTTCGAAGCCTACGCCACGCGCCTGCGCGAGGCCATGGCCGGGATCTCGCCGCGGCTGGGCGGTGCCCGCTACGGCAAGCTGTCGGCGTTGCTGGACCAGGCGCTGGCGCAGCAGGCGGAGCGGGGCGAAGTGGATCTGCACCGCGGCTGGATCGAAGTGCTGCTGCGCGAGTACTACGATCCGATGTACGCCTTCCAGCGCGAACAGCGCGAGGCGCGCATCGTCTTTCGCGGTGACCGCGCCGCAGTCACCGACTGGCTGCGGGCGCACACGGCGCAGCGGGGCTAGTCTGCCGATTCAGTGCCCGGCGCAGACCGGGCAATCCGGCGTGCGTGCCAGCCGCATCGTGGTCCATTCCATCGACAGCGCATTGACCATCAGCAGCCGGCCCGCCAGGCTCTCGCCGACACCCGCGAGCAGCTTGAGCGCCTCGGCCGCCTGCACGGTGCCGACCATGCCGACCAGCGGCGCGAACACGCCCATGGTGGCGCAGGCCACTTCCGGCGCGGGTTCGGCCGGCGGGAACAGGCAGGCGTAGCAGGGCGCGTCGGGCTGGCGCCGGTCGAACACGCTGATCTGGCCATCGAAGCGCAGCGCCGCGCCTGACACCAGCGGCACCTTGTGGCGCACGCAGGCGCGGTTGACTGCCTGGCGCGTAGCGAAGTTGTCGCAGCAATCGAGCACCACGTCGGCGCTGGCGACGAGCTGGGCAAGCTCTGCATCGCCCACGCGCGCGGGCACCGTCACGATCTCCAGCCCCGGGTTGATGCGCAGCATGCCTTCGCGCGCCGAATCCACCTTGGGCCGGCCCACGTTGGCGGTGGTGTGGATGATCTGGCGCTGCAGGTTGGTCAGGTCGACTTCATCGTCGTCGACCACCGTGATGCGGCCCACCCCGGCCGAGGCCAGGAAGGGCAGCGCGGCCGCGCCCAGGCCGCCGGCACCGATCACCAGCGCATGGCCGGCAAGCAGGCGCCGCTGGCCCTCGATGCCGAGCTCGTCCAGCAGGATGTGGCGCGAGTAGCGCAGCAGTTGTTCGTCGTTGAGGCCGTCGTCGCTCATGAGGTAATCCCTCGAGTGCTGAAGGGGAGGGCGGTTTTGGGTGCTCCAAAGCCGCCCGAGCTAGCCCAAGCAAGGTGTACTCCCTCTCCCCTCATGGGGAGAGGGGAGCAAACCGGCAGCCTGAATAAAGCCCCAGGCTCTCAGGGTGCCTTGCCCGTCGGCGTGCCCAGCGGCTCGCCGATCGGAGCGCTGGCCGGCGGCTGCTTGCCGGGGGCCGGCGCCGCCGGCTTGGCTGCCGGTGCGCTGGCGCCCTTGGCGCCGCTCTTGCCCGAGGGCTTGGCCGCCTTGCCGTTGTCGGCCGGCGGATTGGTTTCCAGCTTCGACTTGGAGCGCTTGACCGGCTGGCCGTTGAGCTGGGCGATGGCCTGCTGCAGCATGAAGTCGTCGGCCGTACCGAATTCAACCGGCTTCTTGCGGCGGTCCTTCTCGCGCTCTTCCGGCGTCTTCTTCGCGTTCTCTTCTTCCAGGCGGCGCAGTTCGTCCACGCGGCGCTGCTCGCGCTCGGTCATTTCCGGCTGTTCCGATTCCTGCTTGTTGTGCAGGTGGCGCTCGGTGTCGATTTCGCGCGTGATCAGCGCGTCGTCCGGATCGCCTTCGGGGTTCTGGTCGACCGGGATGTCCGGACGGATGCCCTTGGCCTGGATCGACTTGCCGCTCGGCGTGTAGTAGTACGCGATGGTCAGCTTGATGCCGGTGTCGTTGGTCAGCGGGCGCACGGTCTGCACCGAGCCCTTGCCGAAGGTGGTCTTGCCCATGATCTGCGCGCGGTGATGATCCTGCAGCGCGCCCGCCACGATCTCGGAGGCCGAGGCCGAGTAGGCGTTGGTCAGCACCACCATCGGGATCTTCTTGTAGAGCGCGGGCAGGTCCTTGAGCGGATCGTCTTCGAGCGACGACAGGCGGTAGTTGTTGTACGTCGCCTTGTACACGCGCTTGGCATCGGGCACCTGGCCGTTGGTGGACACCACCGTGGCGTCTTCCGGCAGGAAGGCCGCGGCCACGCCGACCGCGCCCTGCAGCACGCCGCCGCCGTTGTTGCGCAGGTCCAGCACCAGGCCCTTCATGTTGGGGTTCTTCTGCGCCAGTTCGGCCAGCTTGCGGGACAGGTCGGCGATGGTGCGTTCCTGGAAGCTGGTCAGGCGGATCCAGCCGATATTGTTGTCCAGCATCTTGGCCTTGACCGACTGCACGCGGATCTCGGCGCGCGTGATCGAGACCGGGAAGGTGCGTTCCTCGCTCTTGCGGTAGATGGTCAGCGTGACCTTGGTGCCGGGCTCGCCGCGCATGCGCTTGACCGCCTGCTCCAGCGGCAGGCCGCGCACGGGCTTGTCGTCGATGCGGGTGATCAGGTCGCCCGGCTGGATGCCGGCGCGGAAGGCAGGGGTGTCCTCGATCGGGTTGATCACCTTGACCAGGCCTTCTTCCTGCGAGATCTCGATGCCCAGGCCGGCGAAGCGTCCGCGCGTGCCTTCTTGCAGTTCCTTGAAGTCTTTCTCGTCGAGATAGGACGAATGCGGGTCGAGGCTGGCGACCATGCCCTTGATGGCTTCGGTCAGCAGCTTCTTGTCATCGACCGGCTCCACGTACTCGCGCTTGATCTGCCCGAAGATATCGGCCATCAGCCGCAGCTGGTCAAGCGGCAAGGGCCCCGATGAATTCTGGGCGGTCGCCGAAATCTGCAGCGTGGCGAGCACGCCGGCGACGAGGCCGACAGAAACCAGGCTGATGTTCTTGAGGGTCTTGCGCATGAGGGCTGCCTGAACGTGTACTCGAAGTACTGGTGTACGGTATGGGGATTATGCCGGCTGCGGCCGCCCGGCGCCGGGCGGTTTGTCGGACAGTATAAGTGCGAGTGGTGGAAAGGGCCTGTCCCGTCCCGGCTCAGGGTGGGCGGCCGCACATCCGCGCGCGGCCGCCCGGGCGGGCTTCAGCGTGCCTTGCCCTGGCTGGCCACGGCCGCCAGCGAGGCGGCGATGGCGTCCTGGTCACCCAGGTAGTAGTGGCGCAGGGGGCGCAGGTCGGCGTCCAGCTCATAGACGAGCGGGGTGCCGTTGGGGATATTGAGTCCGACGATATCGTCATCCGAGATCTGGTCCAGGTATTTCACCAGCGCGCGGATGCTGTTGCCATGGGCGGCAATGACCACGCGCTTGCCCGATTGGATGTCGGGGGCAATGGATTCGTTCCACAGCGGCATCACGCGGGCCACGGTGTCCTTCAGGCATTCGGTCAGCGGGATCTCATTGCGCGGCACATTGGCGTAGCGCGGATCGTCGTACGAGGCACGCGGATCGGTGGGCTCCAGCGCGGGCGGCGGCGTGTCATAGCTGCGGCGCCACACCAGCACCTGCTCGTCGCCGAACTTGGCGGCCGTTTCTGCCTTGTTCAGGCCGGCCAGCGCGCCGTAGTGGCGCTCGTTCAGGCGCCATTCGTTGCGCACCGGGATCCACATCAGGTCCATTTCATCCTGCACATGCCACAGCGTGCGGATGGCACGCTTGAGCACCGAGGTATAGGCCACGTCAAAGCCCAGGCCGGCATCCTTGAGCAGCTTGCCGGCCTGGCGCGCCTGGTCGGCGCCGGTTTCGGTCAGGTCGACGTCGACCCAGCCGGTAAAGCGGTTTTCAAGGTTCCACGTGGATTCGCCGTGGCGGATGAGGACGAGCTTGTACATGCTGCTGCTTCCAGAGAGTAGGTAACCTGCATGCGTCCGCGCCGTCACCTGGAAGGGCTGATGGGTTCCTTGTGGACATCCCATGTCTCAGACAGGCGACAATGGCGGATGGCCATGCGACGGCAGGGCCTGGACGCCAAACCGCGTATTTTATAATGCCGCCGACCCAACCTACCGGAATGCCAACGTGAATTTCTTCGCCGACTACAACAACCTCGCTCTGATCGCCCTTGCCGTGGTCTCGGGCGGCCTGCTGGCCTGGCCCGCGATCTCGCGCAGCACCCGCGGCAAGACCGTCAATACGGCCACCGCGACCCAGCTGATCAACAAGCGCGGCGCGGTCGTGGTCGACATCCGCGAGCCCGCCGAGTATGCCAAGGGTCACCTGCCGCAAGCCAAGAGCGCTCCGCTGGCCGACCTGCCCTCGCGCGCGGCCGGCCTTGCAAAGGACAAGGCTGCCCCCATCATCGTCGTGTGCCAGACCGGCCAGCGCTCGGGCAAGGCCCAGGCAGCGTTGAAGGAAGCCGGTTACAGTGAGATCTACGCGCTCGAGGGCGGCATCGCCGCCTGGCAGCAGGCAGGCCTGCCGCTGGTGAAGTAATCCCGGGCAGCACCGCCGTATCCGTCACAAGGCGCGCCCCCGGCCAGGCCGGGCCGCGCGCGCATTGCATTCAAGGAGAACCCGCATGGCCCGTGTCGTCATGTACAGCACCGTGGTGTGCCCGTATTGCCTGATGGCTGAACGCCTGCTCAAGTCCAGGGGCGTGGAAACGATCGAGAAGGTCCTGATCGACCGCGAACCCGGCAAGCGCGAAGAGATGATGGCCCGTACCGGTCGCCGCACCGTGCCGCAGATCTACATCGACGAGACCCACGTGGGTGGCTTCGACGACCTCTCGGCGCTGGACCGCCAGGGCGGCCTGGTGCCGCTGCTGGCCGCCTGAGCCGGTTGCGCCGGTTGCGCCGGCGCTGGCGCGGAATCGTCTGATTCCGCGCCGCGCTGGTTCCGGCTTACCCCCGGCGCGGGTGAATTCGCCACCCGCGTCATGTACCATATGCGTTTTTCAAGCGGGCACCGGCCAGCCTTGCACGATGCAAGGATTGCGGCCGCCGCGCCCGATGCACACCAGCCCATCCTCCCGGAAGCCTTTCATGAGCGACCAGCAAAACACCCAGCAGGACGATCAACCCTTCTTCAACATCCAGCGCGTCTACCTGAAAGACATGTCGCTGGAGCAGCCCAATTCGCCCGGCATCTTCCTGGAATCGGAAGCCCCGTCGGTGGAAGTGCAGGTCAACGTCGGCGCTTCGCAGCTGCAGGAAGGGATCTTCGAGGTGGTGGTGACGGGCACCGTGACGACCAAGGTGCAGGACAAGGTTGCCTTCCTGGTGGAAGCGCACCAGGCCGGCATCTTCGATATCCGCAACGTGCCGGTGGAGCAGCTGGACCCGCTGCTGGGCATCGCCTGCCCGACCATCCTGTACCCGTACCTGCGCGGCAATATCGCTGACGTGATCACCCGCGCCGGCTTCCAGGCCATCCACCTGTCGGAAATCAACTTCCAGGCGCTGTATGAGCAACGCCTGCAGGCCGCCATGGAAGAAGCCCAGGGTGCCGAAGGCGGCAACAGCGGCATCGTGATGCCCGACGGCAGCCAGGCCCGCCACTGATTCCGGCGTCCTGAGCCATCATCGAAACGGGGCTGCGGCCCCGTTTTGCCTTTGGGCTACCATCGACTGCGTCCATCCTCGGATCAAGCTGCCATGAAACTGACCTTCCTCGGTGCCGGTGCCTGGGGCACCGCCCTCGCCAGCCATGCCGCGGCCGCCAATGACGTGGTGCTGTGGGGGCGCGACCCCGCGCAACTCGCGGCCATCGCGGCCACGCGTGAGAACGCCGCCTACCTGCCCGGCGTGACGCTGTCCGAGAGGCTGGCGGTGCAGGCAGACTTCGAGCAGGCCGTGGCGCATGCCGCCGACGATGCCGACGGCATCGTGGTGGTGGCCACCCCGGTGGCGGGCCTGCGCGAGATGACGCGCCGGCTGGCCGCGCGCGGCGCCAGGCCGGTGTCGATGCTGTGGCTGTGCAAGGGCTTCGAGTCCGGCACCCACCTGCTGCCGCACCAGATGGTGCGGGCCGAACTCGACGCCGCCGGGCGCACCGAGGGCTTTGCCTACGGCGTGCTGACCGGCCCCAGCTTCGCGCGCGAGGTGGCGCTGGGGCTGCCGTGCGCGCTGACCGTGGCAGGCAACGAGCCGTCGCTGGCCGAACGCGCGCAGGCGGCCTTCCACCATCATGCGATGCGCATCTACGGCAGCGACGACCTGACCGGCGTGGAAGTCGGCGGTGCGGTCAAGAACGTGCTGGCCATTGCCACCGGCGCCAGCGACGGGCTGGGCCTGGGCCTGAACGCGCGCGCCGCGCTGGTGACGCGCGGGCTGGCCGAAATGACGCGCCTGGGGCTGGCGCTGGGCGGCCGGGTCGAGACCTTCATGGGCCTGGCCGGCGTGGGCGACCTGATCCTGACCGCCACCGGCGACCTGTCGCGCAACCGCAAGGTCGGCCAGCAGCTGGCGGCGGGGCAGAGCCTGGAGCAGATCCTGGCCGGTCTGGGCCACGTCGCCGAGGGCGTGCGCTGCGCCCAGGCTGTGGCAGAGCTAGCCTCGGCTTACGGTGTCGAGATGCCGATCGCCCGCGCGGTCTGCGCGGTGCTGTTCGACGGGCTGAGCGCCGCCGATGCGGTGGCGCAGCTGCTGCAGCGCGACGCGCGCGACGAATGATGACTCGCGTATCCAACTTCTGATCCTCCGCACCGCATGCCCACACGACGACAAGCGCTGATCGCGCTGGCTGCCGCCTGCGCCGCCGGGACTTCCGGCGGCGTCTTCGCCCAACCCTGGCCCGCGCGGCCGATCCGCATGGTGGTGCCGTTCCCGCCGAGCTCATCGCCCGACCTGATCGCGCGCATCGTGACCGAAAAGCTGGCCGCCGCGCTGGGCCAGCCGGTGGTGGTGGAAAACCGTCCCGGCGCCGGCGGCAATATCGGCACCGGCATGGTGGCGCGCGCCGCTCCGGATGGCTACACCCTGCTGTTCACCATCAACGGCCCGCTGGTGACCGCGCCGACGCTGTCGCGCAACCTGAACTACGACCCGTTCCGCCAGCTGGCGCCGGTCACGCTGGTGGCGACCTCGCCCAACGTGCTGGTGGTGGATGCACGCCTGCCGGTGCACAACCTGCGCGAGTTCGTCGCGCTGGCACGGGCCAAGCCGGGTGAGTTGAACTATGGCTCGCCCGGCAACGGCAGTGCCTCGCACCTGGCGATGGAGCAACTCAAGGCGATGGCGGGCATCGACCTGCAGCACGTGCCATACCCCGGCTTCCCGCAGATCACCACGGCGATGGTGGGCGGGCAGGTGCAGGCGGGTTTCATGGTGCCGGCGATCGCGATGCCGCAGGTCAACGCGGGCAAGCTGCGCGTGCTGGCCGTGACCACGACGGGGCGCACGGCGGTGTTGCCGTCGGTGCCGACAGTGGCGGAATCCGGCTACCCGGGCTTCGAGGCGATTTCCTGGCAGGCGGTGCTGGCGCCGGCGGGCACGCCGCAGGCTGTGATCGACCGGCTCTACCGCGAGCTGGTGGCGATCATCGGCAGCGCCGACGTGCGCGACAAGATGCGCGCGCAGTATTTCGTGCCGGCCGGCACCGCGCCGGCCTCGCTGCGCCAGACCATGGTGAGCGAGAAGGCGCGCTGGGACAAGGTGATCCGCGCCGCCGGCGTGCAGCCGGAGTAGGCGCTGGCCGGGCGGCTCAGCTGCCGCCTTCGAACCCGTTCTGGCGCCACGCCTCGAACACCACCACGGCGACCGTGTTCGACAGGTTCAGGCTGCGGTTGTCGGGCCGCATCGGCAGCCGGATGCGCTGCGCGGGCGGGAACCAGTCGCGCCGCTCCGGCGATAGCCCGCGTGTTTCGGAACCGAACACGAACCAGTCCCCGGGGCGGAACGCCACCTCGCCGAACGGTGTCGAGCCGCGCGTGGTCAGCGCGAACATGCGCGCCGGGTCGGGCTGCTCGCTGGCCATCAGCGCGTCCCAGCTTTCATGCACGCGCATGGTGGCGTACTCGTGGTAATCCAGTCCCGCGCGGCGCATGCGCGCGTCTTCCAGCGGAAAACCCAGGGGTTTGACCAGGTGCAGCTGCGCTCCGGTGTTGGCGCACAGGCGGATCACATTGCCGGTATTGGGCGGGATTTCCGGTTCGACCAGGACGACGTTGAACATGATGCGGGGGATGGCGGGCGCACTGCGCCCTTCGTCAGAACGGTGCGCAGCTTACCGCGCGCACCGGCCACTGTCATCCAAAGCTACGGCGTGCGCAGCGCGACGATCACGCTGACGCGAGCCGCGCCATGCGCCTTGAGCACGCCGGCGGCCTCGTGCAGGGTGGCGCCGGAGGTCATCACATCGTCTACCAGCGCCACGTGCATGCCGTCCAGCCGCGCGGCGCGCGCCAGCCTGAAGGCGCCGCGCAGGTTCACCTGACGGGCGGCCAGGTCCAGCGCACGCTGGCTGCCGGTGTCGCGCTGGCGCTGCAGCAGCACCGGGTCGGCGCGCAGGCCCAGGTGGCGCGCCAGCGGCCGCGCGATTTCCCAGGCCTGGTTGAAGCCGCGCGCGGCCAGCCGCTGTGGCGACAGCGGGATCGGCGCCAGCAGGTCGGGCGCGGGCTGTCGGGCCCAGGCCCCCTGCAGTCCCGCGGCCAGCCTGGCCGCGAGCCAACCCGCCAGCGGCAGGGCGTGGCCGAACTTGAGCGCCAGCACCAGCTGGTCCTGCGGCGAAGCGTAGTCGCCCAGCGTGTGGGCTTGGTCGTAGGCCGGGGGCGATGCCGCGCAGGCCGGGCAGTGGAAGTGGCGCCCCTGCGCCAGCGCGCAGGCGGGGCAGCGCCGCACCGGGCGCAGCAAGTCGGCGGCACAGGGCGCGCAGACCACCTGCCGCTGCACCGCGCCGCACAGCGCGCAGGCGCTTGGCAGCAGCAGTTCGGCGGCGCCGGCCAGCGCCTTGCCGGCGGCGCCGGCAGCCAGCGCGGCGCGCGCGTATACTTGCCGTCCGGCCGCGGCCCATCGGGCGCGGCGGCCGCATTCATCCGGCGCTCGGGCCTGATCCTGTATCTGTCCCCGCGCCGGTTCCTGGTTTTCTTGCTGCCCTGTCTGCCCGTGTCCCTGCATGCCGCTGATTCCCCCGATGCCTTCCTGCCGCCCGCGCGCCTGACCCGGCTCGCCTTCGACCGGCGCAGCCGCGGCTTCGGCCAGCTGGACTTCCTGCTGGGCGAGATCGGCCGCCGCATGCAGGAGCGCATGGAAGTGATCCGCCTGGCGCCGCAGCGCGCGCTGGATATCGGCTGCGGCCACGGCCAGGGCCTGGCCGGGCTGCGCGCGCGCTTCCCGGATGCGCAGATTGCCGGACTGGACATCTCCGGCGCGATGCTGGCCGAGGCCGGCCAGCGCGACCCGCAGCGCCGGCCCGGCTGGATCGGCCGCATGCTGGGCAAGCGGCCGCTCTTTGACCTGGTCCAGGGCGATCTTGCCACACTGCCTTTTGCGCCCGCGAGCTTCGACCTGCTGTGGTCCAACCTGGCGCTGCACTGGCATCCGGAGCCGCACCGCGTGTTCCCGGAGTGGCACCGCGTGGCGCGCGACGAAGGGCTGGTGCTGTTCTCGCTGTTCGGCCCGGACACCCTGAAGGAGCTGCGCGCGGCCTTTGCCGAAGTCGACCAGGCACCCCATACGTTGCGCTTTGTCGACATGCACGATATCGGCGACATGCTGGTGCACAGCGGCTGGTCCACCCCGGTGATGGACATGGAGACGCTGACCGTGACCTACGAGTCCCCCGCCACGCTGCTGCGCGAGGTGCAGGCCTTCGGCGGCCTGCGCGGGCCGGTCGGGTCGCTGCCGCAGGGCCTGCGCGGCCGCGGCTGGTACCAGGCGCTGGCGCAGGCGCTGGAGCGGCGGCGCAACGCCGACGGCGTGATCCCGCTGACCTTCGAGATCGTCTACGGCCACGCCTGGAAGCTGGCCCCGCGTGGCGGCCAGGCGGTCGACGACCAGGGCCGCGCGGTGGTGCCGCTGGACCAGATCGGCCGTGCAAGGCCGCGTCGGACAAGTTAAAACAGAGTTAACTTGCGCCGGTGCTGGATTGCCGCAAACATAGCGCCGGCGCGGCGGGCAGGGCGATGGCGGGGCCCTTCCCTATGCACAGAATCAAGCAGCGCGCAAGCCGTCCGGTCAAGGCGCGCCCTTGTCCGTGTATGGGAAGCGCCCTATAATGCGCCAGTTTGTCGCAGTGGTCCCCTGGCACAAGAACGTCCTGGTTTTGCACTTGCACTGTGCGGCCCGGACGCCATCGTCCCGGGTGTGCATCCGATGCAGAGTGGTTGGCGATGCAAGACTTGGGTATCGCATTCCAGACGGCAGGTGGTGACTCCGGCGGAAATCTCGACGGACCTCCCCCCGCGCCCCACGACTGGCTGATGAAGCGGAATTGCTCGCTGAGTCCACGCCAGGTCGGCTGGTTTTACCTCTCGATCCTCACGGTTTCGCTTGCCATCGCGTTGTTTTTTGCGTGGCAAGGGTCCTGGCTCGTACTGCCGTTCGCGAGCATCGAGCTGATCGGGCTGGGCATCGCACTGCTGGTGTATGCGCGCCATGCGACAGACTATGAGCGCGTCAGCATCACCGACGGCACGCTGGTCGTGGAGACAGCCAGCGCCGGACGGGTGACGCGTCAGGAATTCAATCCGCGCTGGGTGCGGATCGAACTGGGTGAATCGTTCCGCGCGCTGGTGACGCTGCGCTCGGGCGGGCGTGAGGTACAGGTGGGGTGTCACGTGGACCCGTACCGGCGACGCAAGTTCGCGCAGGAGCTCGCAGCGGCCTTGCGCCGCCTCTGAGAGGCGGCGGTGGCGGCGGCGGGGACAGATTTGAATCTGTAAATTGGGTAGATAACAAATGAAAATGTGGAAGAAGGCATCCGCAGTTTGTCTGGCCGGCGCGTCCCTGCTTGCCAGCCAGGCGGCGTCCGCGGTCAGCGACATGCCGGGCGGCCCCGCCGTGCGCCAGCTCAACCTGACCGAGCCGGTTACCAAGATCGCCGAACAGATTCACTGGCTGAACTGGATGATGTTGATCATGTGCACGGTGATCTTCGTCGCGGTATTCAGCGTGATGTTTTATTCCGTCTTCAAGCACCGCAAGGCCAAGGGTGCCAAGCCGGCTGCCTTCCACGAGAGCATCACGGTCGAAGTGATCTGGACCATCGTCCCGTTCATCATCGTGATTGCGATGGCCCTGCCGGCCACCAAGACCGTGGTGGCGATGAAGGACACCACCAACTCCGACATCACCATCAAGGCCACCGGCTACCAGTGGAAGTGGGGCTATGACTACCTGAAGGGCGAAGGCGAAGGCATCTCCTTCGTGTCGACCCTGACCACCCCGCGCGAGCAGATCAACAACGAGCAGCCCAAGTCGAATACCTACCTGATGGAGGTGGACAACGAGCTGGTCGTGCCGGTCAACAAGAAGATCCGCATCGTCACCACCGCCAACGACGTGATCCACGCCTGGATGATCCCGGCCTTCGGCGTCAAGCAGGATGCGATCCCCGGCTTCGTGCGCGACACCTGGTTCAAGGCCGAGAAGATCGGCGTGTACCGCGGCCAGTGCGCCGAGCTGTGCGGCAAGGAGCACGCCTTCATGCCGATCGTGGTGCGCGTGGTCTCGGACGCCGACTACACCAAGTGGGTCGACGGCAAGAAGAAGGAGCTGGCGGCCAAGGCCGACGATCCCAACAAGACCTGGACGCTGGACGAGTCGAAGGTGCGTGGCGAGAAGGTCTACGCCGCCAACTGCGCGGTCTGCCACCAGCCCAACGGCAAGGGCGGTGGCGCCTTCCCGGCGCTGGACGGCTCCAAGCTGGTCAATGGCCCCAAGGCCGGCCAGATGCACATCATGCTGGAAGGCAAGGCTGCCATGCCGTCGTGGAAGCAGCTCTCGGACACCGAGCTGGCCGCGGTCATGACCTATACGCGCAACGCCTGGAGCAACAAGACGGGTGAAGTGGTCCAGCCGAGCGACTTCGTGGGCGCCCGTGCGGGCAAGTTCCCCGAGGGCGGCGGCGCGGCAGGCGGCGCAGCGCCGAAGGCCGAAGCCAAGCCGGCCGACAAGGCTGACAAGCAGGCCAGCCTCGCGGGCAACCGCGTCGCGGGCTGACCCGCTGAAGACAGAACAGGATTAGAGGAGCATTTGCGATGAGTACTGCTACCCCGGACGCGCTCGCCCATCCGCACGATCATGCGCATGACGACCACGCGCACGACCACCCGCATGGCTGGCGCCGCTGGCTGTTCGCGACCAACCACAAGGACATCGGTACGCTGTACCTGCTGTTCTCGTTCATCATGCTGCTGTCGGGCGGCTTGCTGGCACTGCTGATCCGCCTGGAGCTGTTCGAGCCGGGCCTGCAGTTCTTCCGCCCCGAGCTGTTCAACCAGTTCACCACCATGCACGGTCTGGTGATGGTGTTCGGCGCGATCATGCCGGCCTTCGTCGGCTTCGCCAACTGGATGATCCCGCTGCAGATCGGCGCGTCCGACATGGCGTTCGCGCGCATGAACAACTTCAGCTTCTGGCTGATGCCGCCGGCCGCGCTGCTGCTGGCCGGCTCGTTCCTGGTCCCGGGCGGCGCCACCGCCGCCGGCTGGACCCTGTACGCGCCGCTGTCGGTGCAGATGGGCCCGGGCATGGACATGGCCATCTTCGCGATGCACATCATGGGTGCGTCGTCGATCATGGGCTCGATCAACATCATCGTGACCATCCTCAACATGCGCGCCCCGGGCATGACGCTGATGAAGATGCCGATGTTCTGCTGGACCTGGCTGATCACCGCCTACCTGCTGATCGCCGTGATGCCCGTGCTGGCCGGCGCCATCACCATGGTGCTGACCGACCGCCATTTCGGCACGAGCTTCTTCTCGGCCGCCGGTGGTGGTGACCCGGTGATGTACCAGCACATCTTCTGGTTCTTCGGCCACCCCGAGGTGTACATCATGATCCTGCCGGCGTTCGGGATCGTCTCGCAGGTGGTGCCGGCGTTTGCCCGCAAGCGCCTGTTCGGCTACAGCTCGATGGTGTACGCCACCGCCTCGATCGCCATCCTGTCGTTCATCGTGTGGGCCCACCACATGTTCACGACCGGCATGCCGGTGACCGGCCAGCTGTTCTTCATGTACGCGACCATGCTGATCGCGGTGCCCACCGCCGTGAAGATCTTCAACTGGATCGCCACCATGTGGCGCGGCTCGATGACCTTCGAGACCCCGATGCTGTTCTCGATCGGCTTCATCTTCGTGTTCACCATCGGCGGCTTCACCGGCCTGATGCCGGCCGTGGCCCCGATCGACATCCAGCTGCAGGACACCTACTTCATTGTGGCGCACTTCCACTATGTGCTGGTGGCCGGCTCGCTGTTCGCGCTGTTCGCGGGCTTCTACTACTGGGGTCCGAAGTGGAGCGGTTTCATGTACAACGAAACCCGCGGCCAGATCCACTTCTGGGGGTCGATCATCTTCTTCAACGTGACCTTCTTCCCGATGCACTTCCTGGGCCTGGCCGGCATGCCGCGTCGCTATGCCGACTACCCGACCCAGTTCGCTGACTTCAATGCGATCGCGTCGATCGGTGCGCTGGGCTTCGGCCTGATGCAGGTGTACTTCTTCTTCTTCGTGGTGCTGCCGTCGTACCGCGGTGGCGAGAAGGCCGCCGACAAGCCCTGGGATGGCGCAGAGGGCCTGGAGTGGACCGTGCCGTCGCCGGCGCCGTTCCACACCTTTGAAGTTCCCCCGCAGGTCCGCTAAGGCGCGGCCAGCGTAATCAGGCAGCGGGAGGCGGCAGCGTCGCCTCCCGCGCCGGCAAGCAACAGAAGCAGCTATGCAGTCTCCAGACAAAAGCCCATCACGCCCGGACCAGAAGGCCGCCAACCGGCGCCTTGGCCTGATCCTGCTGTCGATCGTGGTGGTTTTCTTTCTGGGGTTCTTCGCCAAGATGATGTTTCTTGGCTGAGGCGGCAGGGTAGCGAGATGAGCATCGACCAGCAGGCTGGCAGGGAAGCGGACAAGCGGTTCAACCGCGGCATGATGCTGCGCCTGGTCGTGATCGTGGCCGTGATGTTCGGCTTCGGCTATGCGCTGGTGCCGCTGTACAAGAAGATCTGCGAGATCACCGGCATCAACGTGATCACCACGCGCGAGCTGCACGGCGCGGTGAAGAACACGCAGGTCGACAAGAGCCGCACCATCACGGTGGAGTTCGACTCCAACGCGCGCGGGCCCTTCGCCTTCCGGCCGGTGAAGAACAGCATGGAAGTGCATCCGGGCGAGATGGCGACGATCGTCTACGAGGTGGCCAACGGACAGCCGCGCGATATTTCGGCGCAGGCCATCCCGAGCTACGCGCCCAAGCAGGCGACCCAGTATTTCATGAAGCTGGAGTGCTTCTGCTTCAAGCAGCAGACGCTCAAGGCGAAAGAGGCGCGCGAGATGCCGGTGGTGTTCGTGATCGATCCCGCGCTGCCCAAGGATGTGAAGAATATTACGCTGTCGTACACCTTCTTCGAGGTGGGTGCGCCGGTGGCGCAGGCGCCCGAGGGCCAGCTGGCGCCGCAGCCGGCAACGGCCGGCAAGGGCATCTGAGGCGGCCGCGGTGCATGCCGGGGCGGAGGAGGACGGGCAATGGATGAGATGAAGGACGCGGTCAAGCGCAAGATGTCGTTCGGGCAGACCATGCGCGCGGTGCTGTGGTCGTTCATCGGCCTGCGCAAAGGCGCCGAGCACGAGCGCGACATGGCCCGGCTGAACCCGGTGCATGTGGTGATCGCCGGAGTGATCGCGGCGGCCATCTTCATCGCGGTGCTGGTGCTCATCGTGCGCACCGTGGTGGGGCAGGCAGCGGGATAGCAGGGCAGGAAGGGTAGACAACAAAAGCAGTCGCAGAACAAAGCAACCGCGGCGGCGGGGCTGGCCCGGAGGAGGGGACGGCCCGCAGTGCCAAAGCGCGGATCACGAATACTGAATCAAAGACTCTGAGCTGGAGATAAAAGAATGAGTGCGAATCGCGCAAACGCTCCGTACTACTTCGTACCGGGCCCGTCGCGCCACCCGATCACGGCAAGCTTCGGCCTGCTGATGACGGGCGCGGGTGCCGCCGGTTGGGTAAACGGGCAGCCCTGGGCGCCGTACCTGTGCGGCCTCGGCCTGCTGTGGTTCCTGTTCGTGCTCAAGAGCTGGTTTGGCGACGCCATCAGCGAGTCCGAAGGCGGCATGTACGGCAAGAACATCGACCTGTCGTTCCGCTGGTCGATGGGCTGGTTCATCTTCTCGGAGGTGATGTTCTTCGCGGCCTTCTTCGGCGCGCTGTTCTATGCCCGCACCATCGCCATGCCGTGGCTGGGCGACCTGAACAACAAGATCCTGTGGCCCGACTTTGCCGCGGTATGGCCCAACACCGGCCCGGCCGGCGTGGTGGAAAGCTTCCAGACCATGGGTCCGTGGCCAATCCCGACCATCAACACCGCGCTGCTGCTGATGTCCGGCCTGACGCTGACCTGGGCGCACCACGCGCTGCTGGCCGGCAAGCGCAGCCAGCTGATTCAGGGCCTGTCGCTGACCATCCTGCTGGGCGCGGTCTTCATGTGCTTCCAGGTGTACGAGTACATGCACGCCTACTCGGAACTGAACCTGAAGCTGACCTCGGGCATCTACGGCTCGACCTTCTTCCTGCTGACCGGCTTCCACGGCTTCCACGTGACCATGGGCGCGATCATGCTGGCCGTGGTGCTGGTCCGCGTGCTGAAGGGCCACTTCACGCCTGACCACCACTTTGCATTCGAAGGCGCCGCCTGGTACTGGCACTTCGTTGACGTGGTGTGGCTGTTCCTCTACGTCGTGGTGTACTGGCTGTAAATCCGGCTGCCGTACCCGCCGGCGCGCCCCCCGGGGGCCGCCGGCGCCAACGCAAAAGAGAAACGCCGCAGGAGGTTGTCCAGCCTGCGGCGTTTGTCTTTTGCGGGCCTGGTGCCCGCGTCCTGGCGTTCAGGGTGCCATGCGGATGCCCGTGCTGTGGATCCAGCCCATCCAGTTCGAGAACAGGATGAACAGGAACAGCGCCATCGAGAACCCGACGCGCAGCATCAGCGAGCGCATCATGTTGGGCGTCGTGCCGCGGTCGCGCATCATGAAGAACAGGGCGGAGGCCAGGCTGGCGATGATCAGGATGAAGGCAACGATGATGACAAAGCGCATGGCGGGGCAGGTCGGGGCCAGGAGCGACGGAAAGACCCATTATCGCACCAGCCCGTTGCCGCTGGCCGCTGCACTGGTGATGATCGCCGTGACCTGCGCGCTGGGCAACTGGCAGCTCAACCGCGCGCACGACAAGGAGGCGCGCGCGGCGCGGCTGCAGGCGCTGTCGGCGCAGCCGCCGGTGGTGCTGGGCACGGCCCCGCTGCCGCAAGTTGTGACCGACCGCACGGTCCGCGTGACCGGGCGCTTTGACACGGCCCGCACCGTCTTGCTGGATAATCGCCCCCACGGCAATGGCAGCAGCCCCGGGGATAGCCGCGCCGGCTTCCTGGTGCTGACGCCGCTGCGGATTTCAGCCGCCTCGCCGGCGCCCGCAGGTGCCGCCGGCGCCATGCAGGCGGTGCTGGTGCTGCGCGGCTGGCTGCCGCGCGATGCCCAGGACCGCACCCGGATTGCGCCGTTCCCCACGCCCGAGGGCGAGGTAACGATCGAAGGCACGGCACTGGCGGCCGTGCCGCGGGTCTATAGCCTGGGCCAGGACGCCGCCGGCAGCAAGATCCGCCAGAACCTGGACCTCGCTGCCTATGCGGCTGAAACCGGCCTGGCGCTGCACCCGCTGGTGCTGGAGCAGCGCAGCGACAGCGGCGATGGCCTGGCGCGCGACTGGGCCCCGGCCGACCTGGGCGCGGACCGGCACTACGGCTATGCCTTCCAGTGGTTCGGGCTGGCCGCGCTGACGGTGGTGCTGGTGGTCGTGCTGGGCTGGCGCCGCGCGCGCCGGGTGGCAGCACCGTAACTCGAATGAACCGGGCGCATGCGCTCGCCGAAGACAAAGGACAGACGTACTCCATGGCACAGCAAGACTCCGCCCCGGCCGCCGCGGCCTCGCCGCCGGATACCCGCATCGATGCGCGCACGCGCCGTGGCCGCCTGCAGATGCTGATGCTGTTGCTGGTGTGCGCGTCGCCGGTGATCGCCTCTTACTTCACCTATTACGTCATCAAGCCGCGTGGCGGCGCCACCAACTACGGCGCGCTGGTCGACCCGCAGCGGCCGATGCCGCCGGTGCGCGTCACCGATGAGCAGGGCCGGGCCGTGCCGCTGGAGCAGTTCCGCGGCAAGTGGCTGCTGGTGACCACCGACCCGTCCGCCTGCGACGAGGCCTGCGCGAAGAAGCTCTTCACCATCCGCCAGATCCGCGCCGGGCAGGGCCAGGACCGCGAACGCATCGTGCCGGTGTGGCTGGTGACCGACGACGGCAAGATCGACGAGCGCCTGAACGCCGCCTACAACGAGCCCTACGCGGGTGTGCGCTTCCTGCGCATCGACCGCCAGGCCGCGCAGCAGTGGCTGCCGGCCGAACCCGGCAAGCGCGCCGAGGACACCCTGTTCCTGGTCGACCCGCTGGGCAACCTGATGATGCGTTTCCCGCAGGATCCGGACCCCAAGAAGATGAGCGGCGACCTGAAGAAGCTGCTCAAGGTCTCGCGCATCGGCTAAAGGGGACGGCATGCTGCTGCAACTGGCCATCATCGGCATCCTGATCGCGCTGTTCCCGCTGTCCTACGTGCTGGTGAAGGGGGACCGCAACAAATACCGCAAGCTCGCCTGGATCACGGCGTTCCTGACGCTGGACCTGATCATGTTCGGCAGCTTCACGCGCCTGACCGACTCCGGCCTGGGCTGCCCCGACTGGCCCGGCTGCTACGGGCACTCCAACCCGCACGCCGCGATGGAGCCGATCCGCGCGGCCGAGACCGCGCTGCCCAGCGGCCCGGTGACGCTGGCCAAGGCGTGGATCGAGATGATCCACCGCTACTTCGCCATGGCGGTCGGGGTGCTGATCATCACGCTGATGGTGCTGGCGTGGGTCAAGCGGCGCGAGCTGAAGCAGTCGCCGTGGTTCGCCACCGGGGTGCTGCTGCTGGTGTGCGTGCAGGGTGCGTTCGGCGCTTTCACCGTGACCCTGAAGCTGCAGCCGATCATTGTGGTCACGCACCTGATGCTGGGCATGGCTCTGCTGGCCGTGCTGATCCAGCTGGGCTCGCGCAACGATCCGCCGCACCCGGTCGCGGCGCGGGCCGCGCGGCTGCGCTGGCCGGTGCGCATCGGCCTGCTGCTGCTGGTGATCCAGATCTTCCTGGGGGGCTGGGTCAGCACCAACTACGCGGTGCTGGCCTGCACCGACTTCCCGCTGTGCAATGGCCAGCTGGTGCCCGAGATGGATTTCCGCCACGGCTTCACCCTGTGGCGCCAGCTGGGCATGACCGCCGATGGCGACTACATCCCGCACGCGGCGCTGGTGGCGATCCACTGGGTGCACCGCGGCTTTGCCTTTGTCGTGCTGGGCTACCTGGCGTGGCTTGGCCTGCGCGCGCGCAGGCTTGAAGGGCTCGCGCGCGCGGCCGGCTGGCTGCTGGCCACGCTGGTGCTGCAACTGGCCACCGGGATGTCCAATATCGTGTTCGACTGGCCGCTGGTGGCCGCGGTTGCGCACAACGGCGGCGCGGCGCTGCTCCTGCTGCTGCTGGTCCGCCTCCACTACAATACAGGGCTCGCAGGGCTCACCATGCGGGCCGCCGGCGCCCCCGCTGCCGTGCCGAACGCCGCCCGCGCCACATGAAAGACAAGACCCCTTCCGTGGTTACCGCTACCCACCCCCATTCGCTGGGCAAGTTGAGCCGGATACGGCACCTTGCCCGACAATATGCCGCCCTGACCAAGCCGCGCGTGACGCAGCTGGCCGTGTTCTGCGCCATCATCGGCATGTTCCTCGCCACGCCCGGCATGGTGCCGTGGCGCGTGCTGATCGGCGGCGCCGCCGGCATCTGGCTGCTGGCCGGTGCGGCCTTTGCCATCAATTGCCTGGTCGAGCAGAAGATCGATGCGCTGATGCGCCGCACCGCGTGGCGCCCGTCGGCCACCGGCGAGATCACCACGCCGCAGACCCTGGTGTTCTCCGCCATCCTGGGCGGCGCCGGCATGTGGCTGCTGCACGTCTACGCCAACGACCTGACGATGTGGCTGACCTTTGCCACCTTCCTCGGCTACGCGGTGGTCTACACCATCCTGCTCAAGCCGGCCACGCCGCAGAACATCGTGATCGGCGGGCTCTCGGGGGCGATGCCGCCGGCGCTGGGCTGGGCCGCGGTGGCGGGCGAGGTACCTGCCGAGGCCTGGTTCCTGGTGCTGATCATCTTCACCTGGACCCCGCCGCACTTCTGGGCCCTGGCGCTGTACCGCCGCGCCGACTACGCCAAGTCCGGCCTGCCGATGCTGCCGATCACGCACGGCGAGCGCTACACGCTGCTGCATATCCTGCTGTACACGCTGATCATGATCGCCGCGACGCTGCTGCCCTTTGTCTACGGCATGAGCGGCTATATCTACCTGGCGGCCGCGCTGGCGCTGGGCGCGGGTTTCTTGGCCTACGCCTGGAAGATGTACCGCAACTATTCGGACGAGCTGGCGCAGCGCACCTTCCGCTTCTCGATCCTGTACCTGTCGCTGCTGTTCGCCGCGCTGCTGGTCGACCACTACTTCAAGTTCGTGCCGCAGGTCTGACCTGTGGCCGACCGGCTGCGGCATCTTGTCGCGGCCGGCGCAGCGTGGCGGCACGATCGGCGATACTGCGTGATGTCGCCGCCCTCCGGTGCCGCTGTTTCCTCCCACCCCTGACCGGTTTCCGCCGCATGCCCCGCCTAAGCCC
>NZ_JBYTAG010000081.1:17518-30056 GCF_058787995.1 Cupriavidus sp. FW305-27 | reverse complement strand
GGAATGAAGCGGTTCGTTTCTTTCTATATAACCACAGGGCTTGTGATAGCGGATTGGCTTTATCTTGGCATGACCCGGAACAGGTTTCCCAACTTATCGATAAAGTCCTTGGGCTAACGACGAGGTGGGTAACACTGATCATGGGCCCACTCGATCGCAGCTACCAGGTTTGCCCGAAGGATGGTGACGTAGGCTACACGCCGAACTTGGCGGAAGCCGCCGAATTTGAAAAGGAAGAGGAAGCCAACCAGGCGGGCCACGATCATTGCGATCCGGGCGTTGTGGTGATGCGCGACACTGCCGTCGGAACCTGAGGACTGAGCATTTGATCTTGATAGCGAGTTGGCCACTTTTTACAGCTTCGCGCGTCTCCGCGTATCGTTCCACGCCAGCCAACCAAAACGATGAGCATGCGCATCATGCCAAGCGTGGTGCCACGGTTGATGAGAATCATCGTGGTAGCGACACACGGCCTTGTGGAAAACGGTCGTGTCAATGAGCGGACGCAGATCAAATCGTCCGGAGATGTTTGCCGGGAGTGGATTTCCTACGATCTCACAAAGGATCTCCCAATCCCAGTCACTATCACAGGCAATGGTTAAGCTGCGGGGAAGGGTGTCGATCCACTGTCTGAGGTCATCTGTGAGTTTTGCACGATCGACGGCCGCATCCTGGAAACGCCCGAGCAGGGGTAGAACGTTGGCTCGTACAAAACGGCTGCAGTTATCGAGATCGA
This sequence comes from Cupriavidus sp. FW305-27, assembly GCF_058787995.1. Taxonomy (NCBI): domain Bacteria; kingdom Pseudomonadati; phylum Pseudomonadota; class Betaproteobacteria; order Burkholderiales; family Burkholderiaceae; genus Cupriavidus; species Cupriavidus sp. FW305-27. The sequence continues at coordinate 29,320 of NZ_JBYTAG010000081.1, read as the reverse complement.
AATCCCGTAGTTCTCGGTAAAAAGCGTGCTGGCCATCCTCCGACACCATCCCGATGCTGATCAATTTTCGCTTAGTGAGATTGGTGAACTCGGTATCCAGGAATATCAGCATCGAAGGTCTAGACGGGCGAGGCATCTTCGAATCGGAGCCCACCGGACGTCTACAGGAATCATGCTTATAGGGATTCTCGCACGTTATACAAGTGCGTTGGAGGCAGAAAGGCATGCACGGAATGCAGAGGCGTCGACCTATTGCGCAATGATGTGCACGAGGTCTCAAAAGAAATCACAGAGTCACTTTCGGGGCTAAATCCGACGAATTCGTGCACACTTTTGCGTTGGAGCACTGACTGCACGCAGCGCTTGCTCCAGCCAGCGGCGCAACCTTCTTGATTTAACATAACACTTATTATGCGCGCATAGAGTGTAGCGGCTAAGCGGTAATGTCCGGTTCTGGCTAAGTTCAAATGTCCGAGTTTGGCAGGCGTAAGCTTGACGGCTTCCAGCGCGCGGGAGCCCGTCATGCCAGCAGGAGCCATTACCCATGACGATGCGGCAGATCGACCGGCGCAAGGTCTCTGCGAGAAACTTGAGAATCCTGAGAAAGTTGAGTAAAGTGCAGGTGCCAATCCCGATGTGAATCCGTCCTGGCGTTGACTCTAGCGTCGTTAGCCCAAGATCGGTTGTCCTGTGCGCGATCTGATCGCGAAGCGAGCATCCCCCCGCCTTCGCCCCGCCCCGGGTTGTCATCTGATGGAGTTTGATATGACACCGCGTACCCACGTGCCGGCCGCCATTGCGGTCGGCCCCCAACTGGTCGAGAAATTGGTCCACGACATCGACGAGCAACTGGAACACACCATCGACGTGGGCGAACGTGCCCGCGTGATGGACATCGTGCGCCAGTGCCTGACGGCAACGCTCGGACACCCCGGCTCGCCGGCGGCAGATGTCGAGAACCGGCTCGCCGTGTCATATCTGAAGCCCTCGGAGGTCATTGCACAGGGTCTGGTGGCCATGTCGCAGGCGACACTATACCGCGCAGTGGAGGATGCACGCTTTTACTGTGTCACCCCGCGCGGCAAGGCGATCGGCCGCGCCTTCCCGGCCTGGCAATTCGCGCCGCCGGTGCCGGAGCTGCTGGTTCCGGTGCTGCGCCAGATGAAGAACCTGCCGAGTAGCGAAATCCATGCGTTTTGGGTCACCCCGGTCGATGCCTTCGACGACCTGACGCCTGCCGAAATGCTGGCGGGCAAGGCGTTCCAATCGCGCGCGGCACTTACCGCCGCGCAGCGTGGCCACCTTGCACAATCCGCCGGCGAGCGGCAGGGCTGGGTGATCGCGCAGTTGACCGCGCTGCCCTCGCGCAGTTCGGATCTGATCAGCTGATGTCGACGTCAAAAATCATTGGGACTTGACTGGCGATGGAGCGCCGGTCGGTTTCCGGTATCCGTCGCGCAAGCACAGGAGCCATCTGGCACTGGCCATCCAGTCCGATTCGCTTGAGCAATGGCGCTGCCAGGTCGATATACGGGTGACGCCGTTCGCGGACATGCCGGAGTTCGAAGCGTTGCGCGCCGACGCGAACTACGCCGCCCCGTTCGAGGGCGGGTTTTTGTTGGACTGAAGCCGACTGCTCGGCCACGCCTTTTGCGGAGCCACAGGAATTCCGCATATGGTAAGGCCGAATTTGGGAGGCATGACTGGCCGATGAAGCCTTAACCGAGAAACCGCCGATGCCCACCAACCCCGCCCAGGACTCAAACCGCGCCGCTGACGCAACCACCACACGTGGCACGGCTCCAGAGGTTCTTCGGGCGTTCCTGAAACTTGGCCTGACTTCGTTCGGCGGCCCGATCGCGCACCTCGGTTACTTCCGAGCCGAATTCGTCGAGCGCCGCCGCTGGCTGGACGACAAGAGCTACTCGGACCTGGTCGCGCTGTGTCAATTCCTGCCGGGGCCAGCCAGCAGCCAGGTTGGCATGGCGCTGGGGCTGCAGCGGGCGGGCTGGCTTGGCGCGCTGGCCGCCTGGATGGGCTTTACCCTGCCCTCTGCGATTGCACTTGTCCTGTTTGCCTTTGGCATTGCGCGCTGGTCCGGCGTTGCGGATTCCGGGGCAGTCCACGGCCTGAAGGTGGCGGCCGTGGCGGTTGTCGCACAGGCGGTATGGGGCATGGCCAGGTCGCTGTGTCCGGACCGGCTGCGTGCCGGCATCGCGGTCGTGGCCGCGCTTCTGGTCCTCGCGGTGCCAAGTGCGGTGGGCCAGGTTGCCGCCATTGTGCTGGGTGGCCTGGTTGCGCGCTGGACCTTGCAGCTGAACCATCTGCCTCCTGCCCAGCATCTCAACTACGGTGTGAGTCGCCGGGTCGGCGCTTTGCTTCTCGCGTTGTTCGGCGTGCTGCTGGTGCTGCTCCCGGCCCTTGCCGCAATGACTGGTTCGATGGCGGTGTCGGCCGTGTCGGTCTTCTACCAGGCCGGAGCGCTGGTTTTCGGGGGTGGGCATGTCGTACTGCCGCTGCTGCAGGCTGGCGTGGTGCCCCCTGGCTGGGTCGGCAACGATGCATTCCTGGCGGGCTACGGCGCAGCACAAGCAGTTCCGGGTCCCCTGTTCACCTTTGCCGCGTACCTCGGGGCGCTCTCGCCCGCGCCATTGGGTGGATGGGTGGGCGCGCTGGTACTGCTTCTCGCGATCTTTGCGCCGGCGTTCCTGCTGGTGGCCGGCGCATTGCCGTTCTGGGAAAGCCTGCGCCAGCGCGACGGGGTGCAGAGCGCGATGGGTGGCATCAATGCAGCCGTCGTTGGCGTACTGGCCGCCGCGCTGTACGACCCGGTGTGGACCAGCGCGATCCACTCGAAGCCGGATTTCGGCCTGGCGCTGGCGGCCTTCGGCTTGCTCGTCTACGGCCGCGTGTCCCCCGTACTGGTGGTGGCCGGCGCGGCGCTGGGTGGGTGGATCCTGGCGCTCTAGCCGGGGATCCGCCAACCCAGGTCGCCACGCTCAGATCACGGCGCGCTCACCAACACCGCCGCGGCCGGATCCGCCGCCGCATCGCCCTCCATGACGATCAGCTTCGCTGGCGCGGCGCTCTTTGGCGAAAGCGTCGTCACGACTTCGCGCAGCGGGCCAATGGCGGTGCCGTTGGCCATGCCGGCCGCATTGGTGCGGAAGCTTGCCACGGGCGTGGCCTGCCCTGCGACATAGACGCTGTACGTGGTTTGCGGCTTCAGCTTGAACAGGGATACTTCCAATGCGTCGACGACACCGAGATTGCGCGCGACCACAAAGCCCTTGGCATCGCCACGGACCGGTTTAAGGGCGATGTTGACCGGATCGCTGTTCGCTCTCTGCACAAGGTTGGCGGTCCCGTCGCCGCCTGGCACTGCGTTGGAGACATAGACCAGTGCCTGCGGCGCCTGGCCAACCGGCACGCGGGTCGTGACCTGGTTCGTTGCGGTGTCGATCACGTCGACGGCGTCGCCGTTTTCCAGCCCGACATAGATGCGTGAACTGTCATCGGCAGCCCAGATGCCGTGCGGCAGCGCGCCGACCGGAATGGTCGCGACCAGCCGCGGTTCGGCCTCGGTGGTGAATACCTTGACCACGTTTTCGCCGCCCACTGTCACATAGGCGAACGTGCCACGCGCGGTCCTGGCAAAGGCAAGGTGATTGGTGATGAAGCCGGAGTCGAAGACGCCCTTCACTTCCAGTTTCTCGGTGTCGATGCGGGTGACCTTGCCCACGTCCTTGTGCGTCATCCACACCTCGCGGAAGTCCGGCGTGAACTGCAGGAACGGTGAGAACGGGCTGGTGACACTGAGGCGCTTGACCACCTTGTGTGCCCTGACATCGATGACATCCACCACGGGGTTGAAGCTGGACACCACGAAGGCGAGCTTGCCGGCAGGATGGAACAGCACCATGCCCGGCCCTGCCGTGGTCTGGATGCGGCGGGTTTCCCGGAATGTCACCGGGTTGATGACGGAGATATAGTCTTCGCCGCGCACGACTACCCACACCTCTTTTCCATCCGCGGTAAAGAAGCCCTCATGCGGTGAGCGGCCGATATAGGCAATGCCCTTGACCTTGTTGGTCGCCGTATCGATGAACGCGACGGAATTCGATCCGTTCGAGATCGCGATCAGGGTCCGATGGTCGGGCGAGAAGCCAAGGCCGTGGACATTGAGCTCGCCCTTGTAAAGCGGCGACAGCACGTCCGGCCGCGCGTTGCCAAGGCGGATCTGCCCAAGCAAGGTGTTGCTCGCCGGATTGATCACTGAAACGGTGTTGCTGTTCTGGTCGGCGGTGTAAACGCGATCCCGTGGCTGCGGCGCGGCGACTGCGAGAGGCGCGGCCACGGCAAGGATAAGGGCATGTCTTTTCATGATTCGGTCCAGAAGCGGGCGGTGTATGTCCGCCGGTTAGCGAGGATTGGTGGCGCCAGGTGCCCTGGCCTGGCTGCGCTGGAGCCAGGCCTGCATCAGGCGGATCTCGTTTTGCTGCTCGGTGATGATGGCCTGTGCAAGATTGCGCAACTCCGGGTCCTTGCCATACAGCAGCAGCGCCTTGGCCATGTCGATCGCGCCCTGGTGGTGCGGAATCATCATGGTGACAAAGTCGTGGTCGGGGATGCCGTTCATGGCTGCCTGCGCCATGCCGTGATCCATTACGGCCATGGCGTCACCCATCAGGCCGGCAAACGGTTTTGCGGTGCTGGCGACAAAGGGCGGCGGCACCTGCCCCGCAGTGGTTTGGTGATGGTGGTGGGCTTCCTGGGCTGGCGCGGCAAAGCTTGCAGCCCATAGAAGCAGCGCCGGCACGATGCGTGCCGCGGTGCCGACGCCATTGCTTGGGGTTCTCCGTTGCATTGCAGGGTCTCCTTTCTACCGGGCCTGGCGTTAGCCGGCGGCCGGGGGGTACCTGCGTATACACATGGAGGGCGTGGACTATTCCATGGAAAGCCGGATTTTTTGCGGACCAGCCGCTGGACAGGCCTGCGATGCGTGACGCAGCCCCACCCTCCCCTTACGGGGTATCCGCCCGTCCCGGCGCACCGTCCAGGGCCGCCAGTATCCGAAACGCTGCCTTTACCCGCTCCGGTACCGGGAAGTTCTTGTTCGCCAGCATCACGATGCCAATCCGCTTCGCCGGCACAAAGACCACGTAGGCGCCAAAGCCATTGGTCGAGCCGGTCTTGTTGACCAGCACATCGGCGGGCGATGACAGCGGCGGCTCCAGCCGGCTCACCTGGTTCGCCTCGAGCACGACCTGCGGTGAACTGCCGGCCAGCACGCTGTCGACCCGTGTGGGCCAGGCGTACATTTCCCAGCCCAGCCCCTGCACCATGTCGCCGACCTTGAAGTACCCGGTGTGCGTCCCGGCAATGGCACGCCGCAGCTTGTCGTCCAGGCCGGCACTGTCGATGTTGGCTTCGACAAAGCGGATCATGTCGGCCGCCGTGGTTTTCACGCCGTAGGCTTCGGCATCCAGCACGCCGGGCGTCACGCGGACCGGCTTGCCGTCTTTCGAATAGCCATAGGCGTAGTCGCCCATGCGCGCCTTCGGCACCCTGATGTAGGTGTGGGCCAGGCCCAGCGCCGGGAACAGCGTCTTCTCCATCAGGTCATCGAAGGGCTGGTCCATGCTGCTGGCGGCCAGGTAGCCGAACAAGCCGATGCTGGGATTCGAATACTGGCGATGGCTGCCGGCGGCATATCTGGGGCGCCAGCCCCGGAAATAGTCGACCATCGTCCTGGTATCGGTGACCGCATCCGGAAACTGCAGCGGCAGGCCGCCGGCGGCATAGGTGCCGAGGTCGAGCAGGCTGGTCGCGCCCAGGCTGCTTCCCGCAAGCGCCGGCAGGTATTTCCCGGCAGGGTCGGCCAGGGACAGGGTGCCGCGGGCCTGTCCATAGGACGCGAGCGTCGCGGTGAAGGTCTTGCTGACCGAGCCGATCTCGAAGAGCGTGTCGCCGTCGACCTTGCGCCGGCCCTCCTTCGCCGCGACGCCGTAGTTGAAGACGTAGCGCTTGCCGCCGGCCGTGACGGCAACGGCCATGCCGGGGACGCCGTGCGCCGCCATCAGGGGGCGGATGGCATCGTTCACAGCGCGTTCTATCTGGCGCTGGCCGACACTGTCGGCGGCACTGGCATTGGCCGCGAAGAGGCTGCAAGCCATGGCGATGGTGGCGATGCGGGCAACAGGAATCCGTTTCATATCCGGCGCTTGGCGATCATGCTGGGGGGGGCGGCGCCGGACCATGGCGGTGCGCGCCCGTGGCGGCACGGACGCGCAACTGGAGCGGCTGCAGAAGGACAAAGCTTAACAGCCGCCGCCGTCGCATGTGGAGTCCCGCACCGAAGCGCCCCGCCTGGCCTGCAAGGTGAAGCCGGCGATATCAGAGCGAGGACGGCGCAGGCTTGTCCGTGTCGATGCCGTAGCGCGTGATCGCCTCGGCCACCACCGACGCCGGCACCGTGCCCTGCGCCGCAAGCGCGCGCAGCGCCGCCACGCAGACATAGGCGCGATCGACCTCGAAGAAGCGGCGCAGCGACGGCCGGTTGTCGCTGCGGCCATAGCCGTCGGTGCCCAGCACCGTGAAGGGAGCCTGCACGTAGGGCGCAATCAGTTGCGGATAGGCGCGCACGTAGTCAGTGGCCGCCACCACCGGCGCGTCGCCGGCCAGCAGCGCTTCCACATGGCTGGGGGCGATGCTGTCCTGCGGATGATGCAGGCGCTGGCGCGCGGTCTCGCGCGCCTCGCGCTCCAGCTCGGAGAAGCTGGTGACGCTGAACACCTCGCTGTCGACCTGCCAGTCCTCGGCCAGCATCTGCGCCGCGGCCTCCACCTCGCGCAGGATGGTGCCGCTGCCGAGCAGCCGCACCCTGGCGCGCCCGCCGCCTTCCACCTGCGCAAGCCGGTACATGCCGCGCACGATGTCGCGCTCCACGCCCGCCGGCATCGACGGCTGGGCGTAGTTCTCGTTCATCACGGTCAGGTAATAGAACACGTCCTCCTGGCGCTCCATCATCGCGCGCATGCCCTCGTCGACGATGACTGCCAGCTCATAGGCGTAGGCGGGGTCATAGGCGCGGCAGTTGGGGATGGTGGCGGCAATGATGTGGCTGGTGCCGTCCTGGTGCTGCAGCCCTTCGCCGGACAGCGTGGTGCGGCCTGCCGTAGCGCCCACCAGGAAGCCGCGCGCACGCTGGTCGCCGGCGGCCCAGATCAGGTCGCCGATGCGCTGGAAGCCGAACATCGAGTAGTAGATATAGAGCGGCAGCATGGCCGTGCCATGGTTGCTGTAGGCGGTGCCCGCGGCAATCCACGACGACGTCGCACCGGCCTCGGTGATGCCTTCTTCCAGGATCTGGCCGCGGATGTCCTCGCGGTAGTACAGCATCGAGCCGGCGTCCTCGGGCTCGTACAGCTGGCCCTGCGATGAATAGATGCCGACCTGGCGGAACAGGCTGGCCATGCCGAAGGTGCGCGCCTCGTCGGCGACGATGGGCACCACGCGCGGACCGAGCGCCTTGTCCTTGAGCAGGCCGGTCAGCATGCGCACCATTGCCATGGTGGTCGACATCTCCTTCTGGTCGGCCGCCACCGCGAACTGGCCGTATTGCGCCAGCGGCGGCACCGCCACGGTGTCGGCCTGGCGCTGGCGCGCCGGCAGGTAGCCGCCCAGCACCTGGCGGCGTTCGCGCAGGTAGCGCAGCTCAGCGCTGTCCTCGGCCGGGCGGTAGAAGCGCATCGATTCCAGGTCCTCGTCGGACAGCTCCAGGCCGAAGCGGCTGCGGAATGCCTTCAGCGCCTCGATGTCGAGCTTCTTCTGCTGGTGCGTGGTGTTCTGCGCCTGGCCGGCATTGCCCATGCCATAGCCCTTGATGGTCTTGGCCAGGATCACCGTGGGCTGGCCCTTGTGCGCGCGTGCCGCGGCAAAGGCCGCATGGAGCTTGCGCAGGTCGTGTCCGCCGCGGTTCAGCGCCGCCACCTCATCCGGCGTCATATGCGCGACCAATGCCTTCAGCGCTTCGTTCTGGCCAAAGAAATGCTCGCGCCCATAGTGGCCGTCCTTGGCCTTGTAAGTCTGGAACTGGCCGTCCATGGTCGAGGCGAAGGCGCGCAGCAACGCGCCGGAGTGATCGCGCGCGAAGATCGGGTCCCAGGCGCTGCCCCACAGCACCTTGATCACGTTCCAGCCCGCGCCGCGGAACAGCGCTTCCAGCTCCTGCACGATCTGGCCGTTGCCGCGCACCGGGCCGTCCAGGCGCTGCAGGTTGCAGTTGATGACAAAGGTCAGGTTGTCGAGCTTCTCGCGCGCTGCCAGCGGCAGCGCGGCGATCGATTCGGGCTCGTCCATCTCGCCGTCGCCGAACACGCCCCACACGTGCCGGCCCGAAGTGGCCTGCAGCCCCCGGTGCTCCATGTAGCGCATGAAGCGCGCCTGGTAGACCGACTGGATCGGGCCCAGCCCCATCGAGCCGGTCGGGAACTGCCAGAAGTCCGGCATCAGCCAGGGGTGCGGATATGAGCACAGGCCCTGCCCCCCCGCCTCTCGGCGGAAGTTGTCGAGCTGGGCCTCGGACAGGCGTCCTTCCAGGAAGGCGCGCGCGTACACGCCCGGGGCCGAGTGCGGCTGGAAGTAGACCAGGTCGCCGCCGTTGCCGGCATCGGCGCCCTGGAAGAAGTGGTTGAAGCCGACCTCGAACAGGTCCGCCGCCGAGGCATAGCTGGAGATATGCCCGCCCAGTTCACCGTAGGCCTGGTTGGCGCGCACCACCATGGCAAGGGCATTCCAGCGCACGATGCCGGTGATGCGCTCTTCCATCGCCAGATCCCCCGGATAAGGCGGCTGGCGCTCGACCGGGATGGTGTTCAGGTAAGGCGTGTTGCTCTGCGCCGTGGTCGACACACCCAGCGCGGGGGCGGCATCGAGCAGCCGGCCGAGCAGGAAGCGCGCGCGCTCCTGCCCGCATTGCGCCACCACTGCCTCCAGCGCGTCCAGCCATTCGCGCGTCTCCTGCGGATCGTCGTCGCCGTCGGGCATGGCCTGGGCGAGCAGGCGGGCGTGTGGGGAGGCAAGGTCGGTCATGGGGAAGTCTCCAATGGGTTTTGTCCCATTCTATGGAGTGCCCTCCCGCATGAGGTGCTGAAGTTGACTGCCCATCCGGCAGGTGGCAGCACAATCCACTGCCGCTCACCATAAAAACCACTCGAAAATGCTGAGGCCGCGGCATATCCCACGCCGAACGCCGGGCTAGCGCGGATTGCGCAGCGGCAAGGCTGTGTCGTACATCACCTGCTTGAGTGCGAAGCTGCTGCGGATGTTGGCGACGCCGGGGATGCGCGTGATCTCGTCGACGATCAGCCGCTCCACGGCCTGCACGTCGGCCACCACGGCGCGGATCAGGTAGTCGGCATCGCCCGTCATCAGGTAGCACTCCATCACGTTGGGCAGCGCGCGCACGGCGCGTTCGAAGGCATCCAGCCCCTCGCGCGCCTGCCGCTCCAGCGACACGTGGATAAAGACGTTGACGTTGAGGCCAAGCTTCTGCGGATCGAGCAGCGTCACGCGCTGCCGGATGATCCCGCGCTGCTCCAACGCGCGCACGCGCGCCAGGCAAGGCGACGGCGAGAGGTTGACGCGCGCGGCCAGCTCGACGTTGGTCAGGCTGGCGTCGCGCTGCAACGCCTCGAGGATCCGGATATTGATTTCATCCAGTTCGGGTTCCTGCATGGGGTTCCTGTATGGCCGGCTCGATGTGAAGTGCATGGCGCCCTGCCTCCTTGCGGAAACGGGGCGCCGGGCAGAGCGCTAGAATACAGGCCGCGCGGCGCGGGCGGCAAACCTCCAGGCTTGCAGGGCCGCCACATGGCGATCGTGGAACCCGGCCAGCAGCCGGCATCAGGTTCCCGCGCCCTCCCCGCGTGCCTGCGCCCATGCGTCCCAGTACGGCGGACTGCCGATGGCCGTGCGCACGCACTCCGCAAACGCGCGCAGCCGCGCCGACACCCGCCGGCCTTCCGGGTGGGCGATATAAATGGATTCCGGCTCGGCCCGCAGGCCGACCTCGATCACGGCCAGCGCCCCCTGCCGGATGGCATCGCCGGCAATAAAGGTCGGCAACAACGCGATGCCGACTCCCGCGATGGCGGCATCTCGCATCATGTCACCGTTGTTGACGCGCAGCGCAACGGCGGCACGGGCGATTTCGGTGCCGTCGGGGCCGTGCAGGCGCCAGTCAGCCGCGCCGCGGTTGGCGTAGAAGATGCCACGGTGCTGCTGCAGCTCCGCCAGCGTTGCCGGCGCGCCCATCTGCGCCAGGTAATCCGGGGATGCGACCAGGAGGCGGTGGCTGGGGGCAAGCTGCCATGCCACCAGGCGCGAGCTCTCCAGCGGGCCGTGCCGCACCACGGCGTCATAACTGTCGGTGGCCGCGTCCACGCGGCGGTCGTCCAGGTCCAGGCTCAGCTCCAGTTCCGGATGCCGGGCCAGGAACGGATAGATGGCAGGCCCCAGGTGCATCCGGCCAAATGTGACCGGCGCGGAAATCCGCAACGACCCGGCCAGGGTGCCGCGCCGCTCGGCAACATCGGTTGCCGCCGCCTCCACTTCATGCAGGATGCGCGTGGCCCGCTCCAGGAAGGCGGCGCCATCCTCGGTCAGCGACAGCCGCCGCGTGGTCCGGCGCAGCAGGTTGGCACCCATTGCCTTTTCAAGCTCGGCCAGGCGTTCGCTGACAACGGACTTGGACAAGTTGAGCCGCCTCGCGGCCTCGCTGATAGAGCCTGCCTCGACCACGGCGACAAAGCTGGCGACACCTTCTAGCTTGAACATTGTTCGGCATATCCGGAAAGTTGTTCCGCGATCTTCAGTCTAGTTCGAACCACGCGCGTTGCCCATACTGGTTTCACGAGGCAGCAGGACGGTTCCTGCTGCCCTACCCGCAAAACCGGCGCTGTGGACCAGCAAGTTGCCCCCGCGCCAGACCGGAGATCGATCATGGGACGTTTGTCTGGAAAAGTTGCCATCATTACCGGCGCCAGTGCCGGCATTGGCCGCGCCACCGCATTGCTGTTTGCCGCCGAGGGCGCCAGGGTGGTAGTCGGTGCCCGCCGCCAGTCCGAACTGGACAGCCTGGTGGCGCAGATCCGTGACGCCGGCGGCGACGCGGTGGCGCTCGCCGGCGATGTGCGGCGCGAGGAATACGCCAGCGCGCTGGTGGCGCTGGCGGTCGAGCGCTATGGCCGCCTGGATATCGCCTTCAACAACGCCGGCACGCTCGGCGAGGGCGGGCCCAGCACCGGGGTTTCGGCAGACGGCTGGAACGACACCCTTGCCATCAATCTCACCGGCGCATTCCTCGGCGCCAAGCACCAGCTTGCACAGATGCTGAAGGATGGCGGCGGTTCGGTGATCTTCACCTCGACCTTCGTTGGCTACACCGTCGCCTTTCCCGGCGTGGCCGCGTATGCGGCAAGCAAGTCCGGCCTGATCGGCCTGACGCAGGCGCTGGCGGCCGAGTATGGGCCGCTGGGCATCCGCGTCAATGCGATCCTGCCGGGCGCCGTGGACACGGACATGTATCGCACCATGAACGACACCGCGGAATCACAGGCGTTCATCACCAACCTGCATGCGCTCAAGCGCGTGGCCACGCCGGAAGAACTGGCGCGCTCGGTGCTGTACCTGGCATCGGACGATTCGGCTTTCGTCACCGGCACGGCATCGCTGGTGGATGGCGGCGTCTCGATCACGCGCACCTGACCCCACCGGGGGGGGGGGGGGGGGGGGGGGGGG
>NZ_JBYTAG010000081.1:0-17508 GCF_058787995.1 Cupriavidus sp. FW305-27 | reverse complement strand
CCCCCCCCCCCCCCCCCCCCCCCCCCGCCAACCAGTTTCAGCCCCCCTTCCGCTCAAGTCATCGTTCTGTCATCCGCCCCGGCCAGAATGCGCAGGTCATTCACGTCAGGGAGTCGACATGACGCACGCAATTGAAGTCCGCGGGCTTTCCAAATCGTTCCGCGCGGACCGCAAGGCGCTTGACGATGTCACGCTGCACATCGCGCCAGGCGAGATGGTCGCCCTGCTGGGTGCATCGGGATCGGGCAAGTCCACGCTGTTGCGCCACGTGGCCGGATTCATCACGGGCGATGCCGGCGCCGGCGAAATCCTCGTCAACGGCCGCCATGTGCAGCGCAACGGCCGCCTGGCCCGCAACGTGCGCAAGGTGCGTGGCGAGATCGGGTTTGTGTTCCAGCAGTTCAACCTGGTGGGCCGTCTTCCGGTCATCACCAACGTGCTGGTCGGCACGCTGGCCCGTGTGCCCAAGTGGCGCAGCCTGCTGCGCATCTTCAAGGCCGATGAAGTCCAGGGCGGGCTCGATGCGCTTGCGCAAGTTGGTATAGACGACTATGCGTTTCAACGGGCCTCGACGCTGTCGGGCGGCCAGCAGCAGCGCGCCGCCATCGCCCGCACGCTGGTGCAGAACGCCAGCGTGATCCTGGCCGACGAGCCGATCGCCTCGCTCGACCCGGAATCGTCGCGCCGGGTGATGTCGCTGCTCAGGCAGATCAACCGCACGCGCAAGGTCGCGGTGCTGGTGTCGCTGCACCAGGTGGACGTGGCGATGCGCTACTGCCCCCGCGTGGTGGCGCTGCGCCACGGCAAGGTGGTCTATGACGGCCCCTCAGCCGCGCTCACGCCCGGCATGCTGCGCGATCTCTACGGCACCGAAGCCGACGAGCTGCTGCTCGATTCCGTGCCCGACGAAGACGTATCCACTGCGGCCATGCCGGCACCGGCAATGGTCACGATGAACCTGGCGGCCGCCTGAACGGCCGCCTGTCCAGACCGCTTTATCCCAAAACCGCTTCCCACCGGAGTTGTCCATGCTTCGCAGAACCTTTCTCGCCGTCGTGGCTTCGGGCGTGGTCGCCCTGCCCGCCTTCGCGCAGGACGCCAAGAGCCTGAACATCGGCTTTATCTCGACCGAATCGTCGTCGAACCTGAAGTCCGCCTGGCAGCCGCTGATCGACGATCTCAGCAAGACGCTGGGTGTACCCGTCAAGCCCTTCTTTGCGTCCGACTACGCCGGCATCATCGAGGGCATGCGCTTCAACAAGGTGCAGATCGCCTGGTTCGGCAACAAGTCGGCCATGGAGGCCGTGGACCGTGCCAACGGCGAGGTCTTTGCCTCGGTGATCGACAAGGACGGCAACCCGGGCTACTGGTCGGTGCTGATCGTCAACAAGGACAGCGACCTGAAGAGCGTCGAAGACGTGATCAAGCGCGGCAAGGACCTCAGCTACGGCGCCGGCGACCCCAATTCCACCTCGGGCACGGCCGTGCCGGGCTTCTACCTGTGGACCGCCAACAAGGTCGAGCCCAAGACGCTGTTCAAGGCCGTGCGCATCGGCAACCACGAGACCAACCTGCTGTCGGTGCTGAACAAGCAGGTCGATGTGGCGGTGAACAACACCGAGAACATGGAGCGCTATCGCATCAACACCGGCAAGAACGCCTATGACCAGGTGCGGGTGCTGTGGAAGTCGCCGCTGATCCCGGCCGATCCGATGGTCTATCGCAAGGACCTGCCGCCGGAGGTGAAGAAGAAGATCCAGGCCTTCTTCGCCAACTACGGCAAGGGCGCAGACGCCGCCCGTGAAAAGCAGGTGCTGGCCACCCTGACCTACCAGGGCTTCCGCACCGCCAGCGATGCGCAGCTGGTGCCGATCCGCCAGATCGAACTGGTCCGCGAGAAGGCGAAGATCGAATCGGACACCACCCTGGCCGCTGCCGACAAGGAAAAGCGGCTGGCCGAGGTGACCCGCCGCCTGGCCGAGCTGGACAAGGCCGCCGGCAACGCCATCAGCACGCAATAAGCCCATCCCGACGAGGCCGGCGGCCCCCCGCCGCCGGCCCCGCATCGCTTTCGTTCCCCGCTTGATTCCGGATTCCCCATGACTGTCACCGCCAGGCCCGGCCTGCCTCCCACGCCCCAAAGCAACGTGCGCCCGCCGCGCACTTCCCTTGCCGTGATGCTGACCTGGGCAGTCCTGCTGGCCATGCTCGCCCTGTCCTGGCAGGGGGCCGACATGCGCCCGCTGGACCTGCTGCGCGACTCGGACAATATGGCGAAATTTGCCGCCGATTTCTTCCCGCCCGATTTCCGCGACTGGCGGCACTACCTGGACGAGATGCTCGTCACCGTGCAGATCGCGCTGTGGGGCACCGCCCTGGCCGTGGTGATGGCGGTGCCGCTGGGCCTGCTGTGCTCGGCCAATATCGTCCCGGCGTGGGCCTACCAGCCCGCACGCCGCATCATGGACGCTTGCCGCGCCATCAATGAGATGGTGTTCGCCATGCTGTTCATCGTGGCCGTCGGTCTGGGCCCGTTTGCCGGCGTGCTGGCGATCTGGATCCACACCACCGGCGTGCTGGCCAAGCTGTTCGCCGAAGCCGTCGAGGCCATCGACCCGCGCCCGGTGGAAGGCGTGCGCGCCACCGGCGCCGGCCCGATCGAGGAGATCGTCTATGGAGTGATTCCGCAAGTGCTGCCGCTGTGGCTGTCGTTCGCGCTGTACCGCTTCGAGTCCAACGTGCGCTCGGCCTCGGTGGTTGGCATCGTCGGCGCCGGCGGCATCGGCACCGTGCTGTGGGAGATCATCCGCAGCTTCCAGTATGGGCAGACCTGTGCCGTGATGATCATCATCATCCTGTTCGTCTCGGCCATCGACATCATCTCCGCACAAATCCGCAAGGTACTGGTCTGACATCATGCTGAACCTGTCCCGCATCGAAACGCTGTTTGCCGACCATGGCAATGCCTGGTACGGCGGCGAAGCCATCAGCCAGACCGCGCACGCGCTGCAGTGCGCGCAACTGGCCGAGCAGGCCGGCGAGCCCAAGCCGCTGATCGTCGCGGCCCTGCTCCACGACGTTGGCCACCTGCTGCTGGCCGAAAGCACCACCACCGACATGCGCCACCAGGAGGCCGCCGCCGATGCGCTGGCAGAACTGTTCGGTGACGAAGTGACAGAACCCGTGCGGCTGCACGTAGCGGCCAAGCGCTATCTGTGCGCGGCCGATCCGGCGTACTTCGCCACCTTGTCACCGGCTTCAGCGCAAAGCCTGGCGCTGCAAGGCGGTCCGTTCGGCGCCGCACAGGCCGAAGCGTTCACCGCCAGCCGCCACGCCGCTGCCGCGGTGCGCCTGCGCCGCTACGACGACCTGGCCAAGGTGGTCGGCCTGGCCACGCCGCGGCTGGCGCACTACCTGGACATGGCCGCGCGTTGCGCGCGGACTGGCGCATGAACACCATCGCTGAAGCCGTGCTTACCCTGCGTGAAGTGCGCGGTTCCGACGCGGAACTGCGGCACCTGTCCGCGCTGCTGGCCGCGATGGACGATGAAGCGCCGCTGCCGCTGGCCACCATGCGCGAGCGCTACGCGACCATGCGCCGCTATCCGGACTACCGCTGCTACATGATGGTGGACGAGGACGAGGTGCCGCTGGGCACCTTCAGCCTGCTGGTATTTCCCGTGATGGTCCACGACGGGCGTCCCGAGGCCATTGTCGAGGCCGTGGTGGTGGCGCCGTCCGCGCGCGGCAGGGGCGTCGGCAAGGCGATGATGCGCGAAGCGATGCGCCTGGCCCGCGAGGCCGGGGCGGCCAAGCTGGTGCTGTCGTCCAACGCGCGGCGCCTGCAGGCCCACCAGTTCTATCGCCGGCTCGGGTTCACCGAGCACGGCATCAGTTTCAGCATCGAACTCTGATGGCAAGGCCGTGCCGGAAGCTTCGCTTCGGCACGGCCTTATCAGCTTAATGTTGCGCTATCGGAGGTAGCCCCAACCAGCCGCGCGAACGCCTCCGCCGCGGTTTCCAGGGCGCCGCTATTGTCGAACTCGACCAGGCGGCACCCTGCCGGCACGGTGAAGGCCTGCGCCGCGCGCGCCAGGCGCCGGGCAATCGCTTCTTCCGACTCGCGGCCACGCTGGCGCAGCCGCGTGGCCAGCACCTCCGGCCGGACGCGCACATGCACGGCGCACAGCTTCGGGTAGCGCGCTACGGCTTGGGGCAGGTACTCGCGCGAGCCATTGACGATCACCGTCAGCCCCCTGGCCAGCCACTGCTCGATCTCGATGCCGATGCCGTAATGGAGCCCGTGGCTGTGCCAGTCCAGCGCCAGGCAGCCGAGCGCCTGGCGGCGCCGGAACTCATCCGTGGTCAGCGCAACGGAGGCCTCGTTGGCATCGGCCTCGCGGGTGATATAGCGATGCGCGATGACGATGCGGTGGTCCGGCCCGAGGCGTTCGCGCAGCGCGCGCAGCAGCGAGTCCTTGCCGCTGCCGGACGGCCCCATCAGGTAGAACAGGCCGTGTCCGTCGGCCGCGCCATGTGCGTTCATGCGTCCAGGTACGCCGCGCCGGCGCCGTCGGTGGTGCTGCCGTTGAATCCGTAGTGGCGGGCAACGATAAAGTCGTCGCCCGGCTCCGGCTGCACGAATACGCTGATCCCGTCCACATGAAGCGGCGCCTGCAGCAGCTTGCCGCTCGCGGCCCCCAGGCGCTCGAGGGCGGCGCGCTGGCCGGCAGTATCAAGCATGCCAGTCAGCGTGATATGGAAGACGAAGGTACCGAATACATACGGGTAGCCCCATGCGTCGAGCATGCGGCGCTCTTCGTCGGTCAACTGGTCCGGTTTGCGCCGGCCGAGTTCTTCGGCCGTAGGCGGCGCGCGGAAGCGCTCGAATGCCAGTACGCAGGCATCGGCCAGCGCCTGCATCGGTGGCGATCCGCCATCGGCCAGGCACCATGCCACAAAACCCCGCAGCGCACACAGCGCCAGCGGTGCGTCGAATGCCTCGCGGCCACGCGCGAAGTCACGCGCAGCGGCGTCGAGCATCGGCCCGTTGCTGCCCTGCACAAGCCGGAACGGCGGCTTCAGCGTGGCATGCAGGCCGTAGCGCGCCGGGGCCTTGACCCATTCGTCGGGCGCCGCCGCCATGCCCGCCGGCGCGGGCATGGCGGCGCCGGTATCGGCGTCGCGGCCGAGCCACTGGCTGCCAAACGTGCGGAACGGATCTGAGGGCGCCAGGTAGATGGCGTAACGGTGCGCTGGCAAGGTCATGCGGCAAGGTTACCAGCGGCGCCCGGCGCCCGGCGGCGGCGTCTGCCCTGGTTTTGTGGTCTGGACCGCAGACACCTTAGCGCAGGCAGATGACAGCCGGATGTCTAGACCAATGCCACGTCGCTCCGCCTCAATCACTGTCGGAAACCGTCAGCTGCACCCAGTCCCCCGCAAACCGCACCACGCTGTACTGCACCGGCGCCCCGTCGATATCAACGTTCAGCGCCTCCACCTGCAGCACCGGGCGCGTCTTCGGCTGGTTCAGCAGGCGCGCCACCGGGGCGCTGGGCATGGCCGCCGTGATGCGCGACCACTTGCGCGTGTAGTCGGCAATGCCGAAATGCGCCAGCGCGCGCGATACCGATTGCCTGGCGCGCAGCACCTCGTCGATGCCCGGGAAGCGCTTGAGGTCAAAGTAATGCTCGGCAACGTCGATGGTGCGCTCTTCGGCCTTGCCGATCATCTGCACGTGCAGGATCTCCGCCGTGCGCGCCAGGCCCAGTTGCTTTGCCACTTCCGGCGCGCGCACCACCTGGCTGTCGATGATCTCGGCATGTCCGCGCATGCCCTGCGCGGCCAGGTTTTGCGAGAAGCGCGTGCGGCGCCCGATCGCGTAGTCGATCGCATGCTCCTGCACGAAGGTGCCGCGGCCCTGCTCGATCCGCACCAGGCCGCTCAACTCCAGCTCGCCCATGGCGCGGCGGATGGTGTGGCGGTTGACCGCGAAGCGCGTGGCCAGTTCAGGCTCAGGGGGCAGCTGTTCGCCGGGCAGGTACAGCTTCTTGCGGATGTCGTCCGCCAGCGCCTCGCCAATCTGGCGCCATACCGCCACGCCGGAACCCCGTTCCACTTCTCGATCAGACATCTCGCGCTGCCCTCTTGTCATCAAGCGTTCACCATTGCCATGCGATTGTGCCTCAACCGCGCCGCCATGGCGGGGTGCCCGAGCAATGCCCCGCCCCGTCATGAAACGTTCATCTGCCTGTGGTCTAGTAGCTGCGTGTTCAAGCAGTGACATCTAAACGTATAGACGTATAGGGGTGATGATGCAAAGCGAAACCGCGCAGGCCCATGCCGCCCGCGCCGCCTGGCTCCGGATCCTGGCGACGGCGCCCGCCGACGCGCTCGACGGCGCTTACCAGCGGCTTGGCCAGGCGCAAGCGCTGCCGGCCTACCGGCTGCTGCGCAAGCCGGAGTCCGGCATGGCCATGGTCCGGGCCCGCGCAGGCGGTACCGGTGCCCAGTTCAACCTGGGGGAAATCACGGTCACGCGCTGCGCGGTCGTGCTGGAAGACGGCGCTGCCGGGGCCGCTGCAGGCGTGGCCTATATCCAGGGCCGCAGCGCCCGCCACGCCGAACAGGCCGCGGTGCTGGACGCGCTGCTGCAACGCCCGGCCTGGCACCAGCGCGTGCAGGAGTTCGTGCTGGCGCCGTTGGCAAGCACGCAGGCGCAGCGCGCCGCACACGCAGCAGCCACCGTCGCCCAGACCCGCGTCGAGTTCTTCACCATGGTCCGGGGAGAGGACTGAAATGACTGCCATGCAACCGATCCTGTCCGCCCCGGCCGCCTCGCTGCTGCCGGGTTTCAACAACCCGGTCGACGACGCCCAGCAGGTCTTCCGCGCCGCGCTGCAGGCGTTTGCCCATCCGGGCCGGCTGCAGACGCTGCCCGTGGCCAGCGGCCTGCCCGGCGGCCTGTCGCCCGCGCTGGCGGCGCTGCTGCTGACGCTGGCCGATCCCGATACCCCGGTCTGGCTGCCTGCCGGCGTGCCCGCCGCGGCGCGCGCGTTCCTGCGCTTCCATTGCGGCTGCCCGCTGACCGACGATGTCGGCACCGCCGCCTTTGTCTGCGTGCCCGCCGGCTATGCCGTACCGGCACTGGCGGATTGCGCGCAAGGCGACCCGGCCTTCCCCGACCGCTCGGCCACGCTGCTGGTGGAGGTGGCCTCGCTTGCCGAAGGCGACACCCTCACGCTGCGCGGCCCCGGCATCGAAACCACGCAGGTGCTGCGCGTGGCGGGGCTGCCCGCGGACTTCCGCGCCGGCTGGCGCGCCAACAACGCCGGCTTCCCGCTCGGCGTGGACCTGCTGCTGGCCAGCGGCGACCGATTCTGCGCGCTGACGCGCACCACGCTGGTGGAGGACTGACATGTATGTAGCCGTCAAAGGTGGCGAGCGCGCCATCCTCAATTCCTACCGGATGCTCGATGCCTACCGCCGCGGCGATACCGCGGTGCCGGAACTCACGCTGGCGCAGATCCGCGAACAGATGCCGCTGGCGGTGTCGCGCGTGATGGCCGAGGGCTCGCTGTACGACCCGCACCTGGCCGCGCTGGCCCTGAAACAGGCCGCCGGTGACCAGATCGAGGCGATCTTCCTGCTGCGCGCCTATCGCACCACGCTGGCGCGCTTCGGCTATACCCAGCCGGTGGATACCGGCGCGATGCGCCTGCAGCGCCGGATCTCGTCCACGTTCAAGGACGTGCCGGGCGGCCAGGTGCTGGGGCCGACCTACGACTACACCCAGCGCCTGCTGGATTTCACGCTCGAAGCCGGCCGCGACCCCGAGCCGCTGCCGCCCTCGCCCGAACCCCTCGCCGCCAGCATGCCGCGCGTGACCGGCCTGCTGGAAGCGGATGAACTGGTCGAAGCCGACCAGATTCCCGCGGGCGACCCCACGCCGCCCGACCTGACGCGCGAGCCGCTGAGCTTCCCCGCCAACCGCGCCGCGCGCTTGCAGAACCTGGCGCGCGCCGATGAGGGTTTCCTGCTGTCGATGGGCTATTCCACCCAGCGCGGCTACGGCAACTCGCACCCGTTCGCGGCCGAGATCCGCTACGGCGCGGCCGAGGTCGAACTGTTCGTGGAAGAGCTTGGCTTCGCCGTCACCATCGGCGAGATCGAGCTGACCGAATGCCAGATGGTGAGCCAGTTCGCCGGCAATGCCGACGAAGCCCCGCGCTTCACGCGCGGCTACGGGCTGGTGTTCGGCTACAACGAGCGCAAGGCCATGTCGATGGCGCTGGCTGACCGCGCCATGCGCGCCGAAGAACTGGGCGAGGCCGCCGACGCCCCGGCCAACGATATCGAATTCATGCTGTACCACAGCGACAACGTCGAGGCCTCCGGCTTCGTGCAGCACCTGAAGCTGCCCCACTACGTGGACTTCCAGGCCAACCTCGAACTGCTGCGCCGGCTGCGTGCGGAACAAGATGGCGCCGTGACCGCTACCGTGCAGGCGCAACCGCAAGAGGAGACGCTGGCATGACCACCCCCGACACCACCATGGCAACGGGCATTGCCCGCGATGACCACTACAACTTCGGCTACCTGGACGAGTCGACCAAGCGGATGCTGCGCCGCGCGCTGCTCAAGGCCGTGGCGATTCCCGGCTACCAGGTACCCTTCGGCAGCCGCGAAATGCCGCTGCCCTATGGCTGGGGCACGGGCGGCATCCAGGTGACGGCCGCGATCATCGGCAAGGATGATGTGCTCAAGGTGATCGATCAGGGCTCGGACGACACCACCAACGCCATCAATATCCGCCGCTTCTTCGGCCGCGTCACCAGCGTGCAGACCACCGAGCGCACCGCGGAGGCCAGCATCATCCAGACCCGTCACCGGATTCCGGAAACGCCGTTGCACGCGGGCCAGACCATGGTGTTCCAGGTGCCGATCCCCGAGCCGCTACGCTGGCTGGAGCCGAGCGAGGGCGAGACCCGCACCATGCACGCACTGGCCGAGTACGGCGCGATGCACGTCAAGCTGTATGAGGACATCGCGCATCACGGCCATATCGCCACCACCTACGACTACCCCGTGATCGTCAACCAGCGCTACATGATGCGGCCGTCGCCGATCCCCAAGTTCGACAATCCCAAGCTCGACCGCAGCCCCGCGCTGATGCTGTTCGGCGCCGGGCGCGAGAAGCGCGTCTATGCCGTGCCGCCGTACACCGCGGTCAGGAGCCTGGACTTCGCCGACCATCCCTTCACGGTGGAAAAGTGGTCCAGCTGCTGCGCCCAGTGCGGCGCTGCCGACAGCTACCTGGACGAGATCATCACCGATGACGCCGGCACGCGACTGTTCGTGTGCTCCGACACCGAATACTGCGCCGACCGCCAGGCGGCCCAGGCCGTCAAGGCCGCTGCCGGAGGTGCCCGATGAGCGCCACCCCGCTGCTGTCGGTGCGCAACCTGACGCGCACCTGGGACGGCCTGCACGGCTGCCATGACGTCAGCTTCGACCTGTACCCGGGCGAGGTGCTGTGCGTGGTTGGCGAATCGGGCTCCGGCAAGAGTACGTTGCTGCAGGCCTTGTCGATGCAGGCGCCGGCGCAGCGCGGCAGCGTCAGCTACGACATGCGCGAGTCCGGCCTGACCGACCTGGCCACGCTGTCCAGCGCGCGCCTGCGGCTGCTGGCCCGCACCGACTGGGGCTTCGTGCGCCAGCATGCGCGCGACGGCCTGCGCATGCAGGTCAGCGCCGGCGCCAATATCGCCGAGCGCCTGATGGCCGTGGGCGAGCGCCACTACGGCAACCTGCGCGAGGTCGCCGGCACCTGGCTGGAGAAGATGGAGATCGACCTGGCCCGGCTGGACGACGTGCCCGGCACCTTCTCCGGCGGCATGCAGCAGCGTTTGCAGATCGCGCGCAACCTGGTCACGCACCCGCGCCTGGTGTTCATGGACGAGCCCACCGCATCGCTGGACGTGTCGGTGCAGGCCCGCCTGCTAGACCTGCTGCGCCGCCTGGTGGCGGACCTGGGCCTCGCCGCCGTGCTGGTCACGCACGACCTGGCCGTGGCGCGCCTGCTCGCGCACCGCACGCTGGTCATGCAAGGCGGCCGCGTGGTGGAGCAAGGCCTGACCGACCAGATCCTCGACGACCCGCAGCACCCGTACACGCAGTTGCTGGTCTCTTCCATCCTGCAGGGCTGACGACGATGCACGCAGAACACCACCCCCAGAAACTGGTCGAGGTCCGCGGCCTCGGCAAGATGTTTACGCTGCACAACCAGGGCGGCATCCGCCTGCCGGTGCTGCGCGCGATGGATTTCGATGCCACCCGCGGCGAATGCCTGGTGCTGTCCGGGCCCTCCGGCACCGGCAAGAGCACGCTGCTGCGCTGCCTGTACGGCAACTACCTGGCCACCGAAGGCAGCATCCGCCTGCGCGATACCAGCGCCGAGGGCGAGCCGTGGGTCGAGCTGACCCACGCCCCAGAACAACGCGTGCTGAAGTTGCGCCGCGACGTGATCGGCTATGTCAGCCAGTTCCTGCGCGCGATTCCGCGCGTCGGCGCGCTCGACGTGGTGGCCGATCCGCTGCAGCAGCGCGGCGCCAGCCATGAGGAGGCCCGCGCCCGCGCGGCAGAACTGCTGGCACGGCTGAACCTGCCGCGCCGGCTGTGGGACCTGCCTCCGGCCACTTTCTCCGGCGGCGAGCAGCAGCGCGTGAACATCGCGCGCGGGCTGATCGGCGGCCACCCGATCCTGCTGCTGGACGAGCCCACCGCCTCGCTGGACGCCGACAACCGCGCCGTGGTGGTCGAGCTGATCCGCGAGGCCCTGGCCGAAGGCCGCGCGCTGATCGGCATCTTCCACGATGAAGCCGTGCGCGATGCCGTGGCCACGCGCCTGCTGCCGCTGCAACCCGCTAGCGCCCTTGCCTGATTTGATCCCAGAACGGAGCCGGACATGTCTGCTACCTACCTGACGCACGCCACCCTGGTGCTGCCGGACCGCGTGCTGCACGACAGCGCGCTGCTGATCGAAGATGGTCGCATCGCCGCCATCGAACCGGCACCCGCAGCGGTCCCCACCCACGCCACCGTGATCGACCTGCATGGCCACTCCGTGATGCCGGGCCTGGTCGACGTGCATTGCGACGCCATCGAGAAGGAAGTCGAACCGCGCGCCAGCGTGCTGTTCCCACTGGACTTTGCCGTGGCTCAGGTCGACCGCCGCAACGCCGCGGCCGGCATCACCACGCCGTACCACGCGCTGTCGTTCGCGGGCAACCAGTTCGGCGTGCGCAATGTCGATACCGCGGCCACGCTGGTGCGCACCCTGGCCGCGTATCGCCGCCACAGCCTGGTCGACAACCGCATCCATTGCCGCTACGAAGTCACCGATTCCAGCGCCGTGCCGGTGCTGGAATCCCTGATGGCCGAGGGCGTGGTCGACCTGCTGTCCGTGATGGACCACTCGCCGGGCCAGGGCCAGTTCAAGACCATGGATGCCTACCTGGCCTACATGATGGGCAACCACGGCATGAGCCGCGAGCAAGCCGCCGATGCGGCCGACAAGAAGGCCGCCGCGCTGGAAGGCGCGCATGAGCGTGTCAACCGGCTGGTGGCCAGGGCGCATGCGCTGGGCATCCCCACCGCCAGCCATGACGACGATTCGCCGCAGCGCATCGCCGCCATGCGCGCGCTGGGCGTGCGCATGAGCGAGTTCCCGATCAACCTGGAAACCGCGCAAGCCGCGTGCGCCCAGGCGCTGCCGACCATCCTGGGCGCGCCCAACGTGCTGCGCGGCAAGAGCCAGAGCGGCTCGATGCGCGCCATCGACGCCATTCACGCCGGCGTGGGCACCATCCTGTGCTCGGACTACCAGCCGTCCACGCTGATCGCCGCCGCGTATGCCGCCGCGCGCCTGGCCGACCTGCCGCTGAACCAGGCGCTGGCGCTGGTCACCGTCAATCCGGCCGACGCCTGCCTGCTGGACGACCGCGGGCGCCTGGCGCCGGGGCTGCGCGCGGACGTGATCGCCGTGTCCGGCGTGGCAGGCCAGCCGATGGTCACGCATACCTGGTCTGGCGGGAGGCTGGTGTTTGCGGCGGGGTATCCGTCGGTGCGGCACGTTGGCGATGCTGCCATGCCGCGCGAAACCGCGCTGCGCGAGGTGGCATAAGGAGGATTGGCCCGGATTCGTAAAATTCCGCTGCGCCTCCGCCAGACTGCTGATCTGAACAGGAAATCGAGCGCAATCTCGGTCATCGCTTGTACGAGCCTGCGTCCGGTCAGGCCGGCAACACAGTAGCGCTGGCTACGGCCGTTCGCTGCTGGCCGATGGCGGCTTCACCCGCTGAGCGATCGGATCAGGCCCCGGGGTTGAACCCCAGCGCCGTGCTGACCGCGCGCGCCTCGCGCCGCACGGCGCTGCCGATGGGCCCGTCGATGGCGGGATCAAAGCCGCCGGTGGCGCCCAGCGCCGTCAGCACTGCGCAGACGCGCCCGGTGTAGTCGCGCACCGGCGCCGCCACGGCGCTGATGCCGGTCAGGTTGGTGTCGCGCACCCAGGCGCAGTCGTCGGCCTGCACCGCGCGGCGCAGCGCGCCGATGGGGTCTTTGCCATCGAGCAACGCCAGCCGCGCCGGACTTGCCGCGGCCAGCTCCTCCTCGGCCTGGGCATGCACGCGCTTTTCATCGAGCAGGCCCAGGAACACGCGCCCGGTGGCCGACCACAGCAATGGCATCACCGAGCCCGCGCGCACATTCACCGTCACCGGCAAACCCGGTTCCTCAAAGCGCATGATGGTCGGCCCCTTGTTGCCCATCACCGCGACAAAGCAGGTCACCTCCAGCGCTTCACGCAGGCGTACCAGCGAGGCTTCGGCCAGCCGGATCGGGTCGGCCTGGCGCATCGCCGCCATGCCGATCTGCAGCGCCTCGAAGCCCAGGTGGTATTGCTGCGTGCCCGTCTCCTGCGCCACCAGCCCCTCTTCCACCAGGCTGACCAGGTAGCGGTGCACCTTGGCCGGGCTTTCGTCGATATGCGCGGCCAGCGCGGTCAGGCTGGCGCGTCCGCCCAGCCGGGCCAGTCCCTTGAGCACGGCCATGCCGGTGACCGCCGATTGCACGCGCTGGCGGCGTTCGCGCGTGCGGGGCGCGTCGGCGGGTTCGATCGGAGGTTGGGCAGCTTTCGGTCGGGGCATGGCGGGAAGATCCGGCAAACGTTGAGCGGTCATCACATGGAAGGCGGATCAAGCCATGCGGCCGCCGCAGGACAGTTCAAGGTTAACCCGCATTCAATCATTACGCAATGCGTATATGATTTACGCGAAATAGAAACACCGGTGCCATACACCGGGCTGACCAACAAGGAGACAAGCCCCCATGCCCCGCCTCAACTTCAAGCGCCTGGCCATCGGCGCGCTGGCCCTGCCGATGCTGGCCGCCGCCCCCGCGCATGCCGTCGACGCCTACCCTGCCAAGCCGATCCGCTGGATCGTCCCCTACGCCGCCGGCGGCGGCTCGGACTTCCTGGCGCGCACCATCGGCCAGGGGCTGTCGGCCAAGGTCGGCCAGCCGGTGGTGGTGGACAACAAGCCGGGCGGCAATACCGCCATCGGCGCGGCCGAGACGGCGCGCTCGGCCGCCGACGGCTATACCGTGCTGTCGGCCGACAACGGCACGCTGGTGTTCAACCCGGTGCTGTACAAATCGCTCTCCTACAACCCTGGCAAGGACCTGGCTCCGGTGACGCTGCTGGGCCGCTTCCCGATGATCCTGGTGGTCGGCGCGGCCAGCCCGGTCAAGAGCGCCAAGGAATTCATCGCCCAGACCAAGGCCACCCAGGGCGGCATCAATTACGGCTCGGCCGGCGCGGGCAGCCCGCACCACCTGGCAATGGAGCTGCTGAAGGTGGAAGCCGGCCTGTCGATGACGCATGCCCCCTACCGCGGCGCCGCGCCGGCGCTGTCGGACGTGGCCGCCGGACAGGTGGTGGCGATGATGGTGGACTACGCTGCCGGCGCCGGCTTTATCAAGGGCGGCAAGGTCCGGCCGCTGGCGGTGGCCAATGCCACCCGGCTGCCGCAGCTGCCCGACGTGCCGACCTTTGCCGAACTGGGCTACCCGCGCGTGGAAGCCGCCGCGCTGGTGGGCATGGTGGTGCCGGCCGGCACGCCGCCGGAGGTGGTCAACACGCTGAACAAGGATGTGGTCGCGGCAATCCGCGAGCCCGCTGTCAACAAGCGGCTGGTGGACTTCGGCGTTGAGCCGGTCGGCAACTCGCCGGCTCAGTTCAGCGAGCTGCTGCGCAGCGAGTCCACCCGCTGGACCAAGCTGATCCGCGACCTGAAGATCACGCTGGACAATTGAGTCCGGCCGCAACACCGAATGGCCGTCCGGCCCTGACCGGACGGCCCTGTTTTTCGCCAGGAGTACGCAGCATGGCCAACCCCTCCCCCAGCGCCCCGCGCAGCGGCTGCCCGATCGACCACAGCGCCTTGACCGCGCCCAACGGCTGTCCGGTCAGCCACAACGCGACGCAATTCGATCCCTTCGGCGACGGCTACCAGCAGGATCCGCCCGAATACGTGCGCTGGTCGCGCGAGCAGGAGCCGGTGTTCTACAGCCCCAGGCTGGGCTACTGGGTGGTCACGCGCTATGAAGACATCAAGGCGATCTTCCGCGACAACCTGACCTTCAGCCCGTCAATCGCGCTGGAGAAGATCACGCCCACCGGCGACGAGGCCAATGCCGTGCTGGCCTCCTACGGCTATGCCATGAACCGCACGCTGGTCAACGAGGACGAGCCCGCCCACATGCCGCGCCGGCGCGCGCTGATGGCGCCCTTCACGCCCGCGGAACTGGCGCACCATGAGCCGCTGGTGCGCCGCCTGGCGCGCGAGTATGTCGACCGCTTTATCGGCGATGGCCGCGCCGACCTGGTCGACCAGATGCTGTGGGAAGTGCCGCTGACCGTGGCCCTGCATTTCCTGGGCGTGCCCGAAGAGGACATGGACCTGCTGCGCCAGTACTCCATCGCCCATACCGTCAACACCTGGGGCCGGCCGAAGCCGGAGGAACAGGTGGCGGTGGCGCATGCCGTGGGCAATTTCTGGCAGCTGGCGGGCCGCATCCTGGACAAGATGCGCGAGGACCCGTCCGGCCCGGGCTGGATGCAGTACGGCCTGCGCAAGCAGAAAGAACTGCCCGATGTCGTCACCGACTCCTACCTGCATTCGATGATGATGGCCGGCATCGTCGCCGCGCACGAGACCACCGCCAACGCCTCGGCCAATGCCATCAAGCTGCTGCTGCAGCATCCGGATGCATGGCGCGAGATCTGCGACGACCCATCGCTGATCCCCAACGCGGTGGAAGAATGCCTGCGCCACAACGGCTCCGTCGCCGCATGGCGGCGGCTGGTGACGCGCGACGCCGAGGTCGGCGGCATCCGCCTGCCGGCGGGCAGCAAGCTGCTGATCGTCACGTCTTCGGCAAACCATGACGAGCGCCATTTCGCCGATGCCGACCTGTTCGATATCCGCCGCGACAACGCCAGCGAACAGCTGACCTTTGGCTACGGCTCGCACCAGTGCATGGGCAAGAACCTGGCGCGCATGGAGATGCAGGTCTTCCTGGAGGAGCTGACACGCCGGCTGCCGCATATGCGCCTGGCCGAGCAGACCTTCACCTATGTGCCCAACACCTCGTTCCGCGGCCCTGAGCACCTGCTGGTGGAATGGGACCCCGCGCAGAACCCCGAGCGCCGCGACCCGGCCCTGCTCGAGGTGCACCAGCCGGTGCGCATCGGCGAACCGTCCGCGCACACCATCGCCCGCACGGTGGTGGTCGAGCGCGTCACGCCCGCCGCCGACGGCGTGGTCCGGCTGCGGCTGGCGGCGCCTGACGGCAAGCCGCTGCCGCGCTGGGCGCCGGGCTCGCATATCGACGTGGAATGCGGCGATACCGGGCTGTCGCGCCAGTATTCGCTGTGCGGCGATCCGGACGACACCGGGGCGCTGGAAATTGCCGTGCTGCGCGACCCCGACAGCCGCGGCGGCTCGGCCTGGGTGCATGGCAGCGTCCAGGCCGGCGACCGCCTGCGCATCCGCGGGCCGCGCAATCACTTCCGCTTCGATGAAGGCTGCGGACGCGCGATCTTTATCGCCGGCGGCATCGGCATCACGCCGGTCAGCGCGATGGCGCGGCGCGCCCGTGCGCTTGGCATCGACTACGAATTCCACTACTGCGGCCGTTCGCGCCAGGCGATGGCGATGCTGGATGAACTGCAGGCCCTGCACGGTGCGCGGCTGCACGTCCACGCCAGCGATGAAGGCCAGCGCGCCGACTTCGGCAAGCTGCTGGCGCGGCCGGACCCGCGCACCCAGATCTACGCCTGCGGCCCGCAGCGCATGCTGGATGCGCTGGCCGAGAGCTGCGCGGCGTGGCCGGAAGATGCGCTGCGAGTGGAGCACTTCGTATCGAAGCTGGGCACGCTGGATGCGTCGAAGGAACTGCCCTTTTCCGTCGAGCTGAAGGACTCCGGCCTGGTCATGGAAGTCCCGGCCGGCCAGACCCTGCTGAGCGCGCTGCGCGGCGCCAATATCGATGTGCAGAGCGATTGCGAGGAAGGCCTGTGCGGGTCCTGCGAGGTGCGCGTGCTGGCCGGCCAGGTCGACCATCGCGACGTGGTGCTCACGCGCAGCGAGCGCGAGGCCAACCAGCGCATGATGGCGTGCTGCTCGCGCGCCTGTGGCGGCGGCCGGCTGGTGCTGGAGCTCTGAGCGCCCGCCCGTCAGGCGGTGGCGTTGAAGGCGTCGTGGTATTGCACGCTGCCCGCCGGATAGCCGCCGTCGAACGCCAGTGCCTGGAAGTACTCGGGTGGCACGCCGTCCAGCACCAGCCCGGGCCGCGCGGCAAAGCCGAAGCGGCCGTAGTAGCCGGGATCGCCCAGCACCACGCAGCCGGCGGCGCCAAGGCGGCGCAGCTGGTCCAGCGACGCGCGCATCAGTTGCGAGCCAATGCCCTGCCCCTGCAGGTCCGGCGCCACCGAGATCGGGCCCAGTCCGTACCAGCCGGTCGCGCCGGATGAGACCGTAACCGGCGAAATCGCCACGTGTCCCACCAGTTCATCGCCTGCCTGTGCCACCAGCGACACCGTCAGCTGGCCGGCGCGGCGCAGCGCATTGACCACGAACGCCTCGGTGTGGCTGGTATGCGGCGCCGTCAGGAAGGCGGCAGTGGTCAGCCGGGCAATGGCGTCGGCGTCGGACGGTGCTTCTGGGCGGATCTGCACGGACATGGCGGGACTCGGGACTTCGATCAGGTCTTGGCGACCCGGATTCTACGCTCTCCTTCACTGGCATGCCGCGGCCGCCAAGGCAAGCCACCGTTGCGCCGTAGGACAACGCCTGACAACGGCGGCAAGGCGCCAAGGCTAAAGTAGCAGCGCGAACTCCATGCAATCCTGTTCCCGTTGCGTCATGCGCCCTGCCCCCGCTG
>NZ_JBYTAG010000080.1:0-31235 GCF_058787995.1 Cupriavidus sp. FW305-27 | reverse complement strand
GGCCTCGGCAGCGCCGCGGCCGAGGTCGCGCTGCAGGCGCGTCGCCAACGTGGTTGTCCAGCTGCCGACCACGTCTTCCAGAAAGCCGCTGAAGCGCTCGCGGTCGCGGATGGCCTTGCCGTAGATCTCGAACATCAGCTGCATGATCGGCAGGTAGCCTGGGGCGGAATAGCGCTCCCACGCCGCTTCCATCGCGGCCTCGGGAGCCATGCCTTCCACCATCACGCGCTCGCGGGCGGCCTGCTCCGCATGGCGGATGCGATGCAACAGTGCCTGCCAGAAGCCATCCCCGGAGCCGAAGTAGTAGATCAGCATGCGGTGGCTCGTGCCGAGCGCATCCGCCACGCTGCGCAAGGACAGATCGCCCAGGCCATTGGCGAGAACATGATCGGTGGCGGCATCCAGCAACTGGATGGCCTGCTCGCTGGCGGAGCGGTCAAGAGCGGGGGCTTTGGCTTTCGGCATGACGGGGTGGCACGTGCGCCGGGCGCGCAGGATGGCTGCCCCGGATTCTACGATAACTGTCGTCGCCGGCCTGCGTGATACAGTCTTCAGCGTACGGCACACCGCCCCCACGCAAGCATGAAAACGCTGCTGATCGTCTATCACACCATGACCGGAGGCACCCGGCAGATGGCCGAGGCCGCCGCTGGCGCGGCCCGCCAGCAGCCCGGCATCACGGTCGTACTCAAGACCGCTGCCGAGGCAGGCCCGGACGATGTCCTTGGCGCCGACGGCTATCTCTTCGCCACGCCGGAGAACCTGGCCGCCATGGCAGGGATGATGAAGGACTTCTTCGATCGCTGCTATTACGCCGCGCTGGACCGCATCAACGGCCGCCCCTACGCCACCATGATCTGCGCCGGCAGCGATGGCCAGAATGCGCTGCGCCAGATCGAGCGCATCGCCACCGGCTGGCGGCTCAACGCCGTGGCGCCGGGGCTGATCGTCTGTACGCATGCGCAGACACCGGAGCGCATCCTTGCGCCCAAGCAGATCGAAGCCGGGGACTTGGCGCGTTGCGCGGAGTTGGGTGAGGGGTTGGCAGCGGGATTGGGGCTTGGGGTGTTCTGATGGCACGCCAGGTGCCGTACCGCGCTATCGGGCGGGGCGGGCCTGTTCTCAGGCAGCCAGTTGTGTGATGCCGCTCGGGGTGTCATTGCCGCCCCCTTCCTCCTGCACGATCAGCGCGACGCCACGCCGCCTGGCCGCAGCCATGCCGATACTGACGGCGATTTCGCGATCCTCGCAGTGCACCAGGCCCTTGCGGGCACTTTCGACCGCCAGTTCCCAGCCTTGCGCCGTCTGCCTGATCAGGAAGTTCGCAGCCATGGGTCGCTCCGTCGTTGGTGTTCTTGCAGCGTAGTCCATTGGCCTGCCAATGAAATCGGCGTCAGTCCGATAGCGTGCGGGCACTTCTCCTACACCGGGGTGGGGACGGTTAAATCCAGGCGCCGTACCTGACACACAATAATCGCGGAAATATGATTGTTGATGCATGTCATGGTTATAACGCCCCGATCGATCCAAAAATCCTCCTCGACTACGAGAAACCTGAGCCCCGGACCCGCGAGGAGCCGTGCCGCGCACGGTGACACGCCGGGTCATGATTATCGGTGACAGGCCCGGGCAAGCCGGATCAGCAACCGGCTTCCCCGCGCCCATTCCCGATATATCGGAGGAGAACAATGGATGTACACGATATCGCCGGCACGGCTGTGGCCGGCTCACCGGCCCCGGTTCCGCGCGCCAGGCCCCCGCGTCCCGGCAAGAGCATGCTGCAGGATGTTGAGCAGATCCGCCTGGCAATCGAGATGATCGGCCTGGGCGCCCGCCTGCAGGTGCTGGAGTCCGAAGTGTCTCTGCCACGCGTGCGCCTGATCCGGCTGTACAAGGAGCTGTGCGGGGTGTCGCCGCCCAAGGGCATGCTGCCGTTCTCCACGGACTGGTTTGTCTCCTGGCGCCCGAATGCCCATGCCTCGATGCTGCTTGGCGCCTACCGCTTCATGACCAGCCGCGGCAGCCTGGACGGGATCCGCGCGGTCTTGTCCAGCTACCGCATGTACCGCGAACAGCTGTGCGCCACCGGCGAGGCCTCGCAGCTCAGCTTTACCCGCGCCTGGACGCTGGTGCGCTTCTATGAGCGCGGCATGCTGCGGCTGGCGCGCTGCAGGGACTGCCGGGGCGAGTATGTCGTGCAGGCCGACGATGCGCGCCACCGCTACGTCTGCGGACTGTGCCTGCCGCCTGCGCGCGCAGGCAAGGGCCGCAAACCCGCGCCGGCGGCGTTGGCCGGCTGACGCCGCGCAAGGCGTCCCAGTGTCTGCCGCCGCACAGTCCGGTGCACGGCAGGCTTCCATGATGAGTGCTACTGCCATCCAGGCCGCCGGCGTTTCAGGCCGGCCCCGCTTGTACCAGGGAGCCTCGCCCATGTTCAGGATCACCATGCTTGGAAAAAAGACCGGCGCGGCCGCGCCCGACAACAATGACCACAACACCGCCGAATCTCCCGCTCCGGGTGCACCTGGCGAGCCGGGCAAGACGATGCCGGAACAGCTGGCGCAAAACCTCAAGACACAAGGCGATGCCATGATCCAGTATGGCGCGCGCCTGCTGGTGATGCGCGAGCTGCTGTGCTCGCTGACCACAGGCCTGCCGCCGGCG
Organism: Cupriavidus sp. FW305-27; assembly: GCF_058787995.1. Lineage (NCBI taxonomy): Bacteria > Pseudomonadati > Pseudomonadota > Betaproteobacteria > Burkholderiales > Burkholderiaceae > Cupriavidus > Cupriavidus sp. FW305-27. The sequence goes on along the minus strand of NZ_JBYTAG010000080.1, from coordinate 28,571 downwards.
GCGCGCGCCAGCGCCGAGCAGCGCTTCCGCCAGCGCATCAACCAGTTGATGTCGCTGACCGACGACCATGTCCTGCCGGCGGAATTCCACCGCGCCCTGCTGGCCGAGGTCAATTACTACCTGGGCGAATTGAAAAAACCCTGAGCAATTCCTGCCCGATAATCCCGCCGGTCATTATTGCAGGCGTGACGACGCCGCCTGCGCGTATTATTCAGCGCCATTTTCCCTTCCCCGGATCGCACCCCGGCACAGTCGGAAATGCCCTGCCCCGGCCCGAGCATTTCCGCTGAATCACCCAGGCGCTGCAATAATCTCCCCCTGTTTGCTACTGGTAGTAACCGTCATCGCCGGGCAGCTGCCATCGTGCTACAGTGCGCCCTTCAGAGAAAGCTTGCGCAGCGACGCATAGCGCACCCACGCCGCCCTTCGGCCCGCGCGCCGTGCCGGGGGCGCCGCCCTGGCGTCCCGCCTTGCTTTGTCAGCCTCCGACGCGCACACCGTGCCGCGCCAGGCGCCGGGCATATGCCGGGGGCCGGCCCTCGCTCTTCCCGTCGTTCGGGTGCACCCCGTTCGCCACCAGCCAGTGGCGCCGAATTATTGCCGCGCAGCCGCCTGCCCGGGGCCTTTGCCCGAGCCGCCGCTGCCGCTCCTAGGATCTACATGAAACACCGGCTCCAGGCTGCGCTCACCATCGCAGTCTTCAAGCTCGTCGCCGCCCTGCCGTACGGTGTCACCGCACGCCTTGGCGATGCGATCGGCAAGCTGCTGTATCGCATCCCCAGCCGCCGCCGGCGCATTGTCCATACCAACCTGTCCCTGTGCTTCCCGGACATGGATGCAGACACGCGCGACAAGCTGGCACGGAACCACTTCGGCCACGTCCTGCGCAGCTACCTGGAGCGCGGCGTGCAGTGGTTCGGCAGCGCCGAGCGCCTGGGCAAGCTGGTGGAACTGGACTCGCGCATCGACCTGGCCTCGTGCGCGGAGCATCCGACCATCTTCATGGGCTTCCATTTCGTCGGCATCGAGGCCGGCTGCATGTTCTATTCGATGCGCCACCCGGTGGCCTCGCTGTACACCAGGATGTCCAGCCAGATGCTGGAAGACATCTCGCGCACGCAGCGCGGGCGCTTTGGCGCCGAGATGATCCCGCGCAGCGGCAGCGGCAAGCAGGTGGTGCGCACGCTGCGCGCCGGCTGCCCGGTAATGCTGGCGTCGGACATGGATTTCGGCATCAACGATTCGGTGTTCGTGCCGTTCTTTGGCGTGCCGGCCTGCACGCTGACCTCGGCCTCGCGCCTGGCCAGCATGACCGGCGCGCGCGTGGTGCCCTTCACCACCGAAGTGCTGCCCGACTACCGCGGCTACCGGCTGCGCATATTCGACCCGCTGGAAGGCTTCCCCTCGGGCAGCGTCGAGGAAGATTCGCGCCGCATGAACGCCTTCCTCGAAGCCCAGATCGCCACCATGCCGGAGCAGTATTACTGGATCCACCGGCGCTTCAAGAACCGGCCCGCAGGCATGCCGTCGGTGTACTGAGCCCGGATTATCCGGCGGCGCGGCGCCAGGCCTCCTGGATGTCCGCCACCAGCCGCTCCAGCTGGGCCGCATAGCGGGCATTGTCGCGGCTGCGCTCGCTCTCGTTGAACGGGAAGCTGATATTGAGCCCGTAAAGCTGCTGGTCCGGCCCGGAAAATGCGGCCCCCACGGCCAGCAGGTGCCCGGGCTGGTAGGCCGCGGTGCAATAGCCGTGCCGCTGCGCCTGCGCGATGCCGCGCAGCACCTTGGCCCGCATGTTGATCCAGTCCTCGCCCTGGCGCGCGGCGATGCCGGCCAGCAGGTCCTCCCTCACCCCCTCAGGCTGCGCCGCCAGCCATGACAGCCCGATCGCCGTCATCTCCATCGGCACGCGGGTTCCCGGCACCACGCGCCGCGTGCGCGACACGCTGTCGCGGCTGTGCCGGATCGACGCCAGGTACACCATCTCCAGCTGGTCGCCCACGGCCAGCCCCACGTTGACCTTGCCGGCCTCGGCCACCTTGCGCATCAGCGGCAAGGCAATGTCCGGCGCGCGGCTGGACTGGTGGAAGGCATCGGCCAGGCTCAGCACCACCGGCGCCAGCCGGTAGGCGCGTTCGTTCACGTCATAGCGCAGGAAGCCGGCATCCACCAGCGAGCGCGTCAGCCGGCTGACGGTGGGGCGCGGCAGGCTGGTGCGCACCGCCAGCTCGGCATTGGTCAGGCTGGTGGTGCCAACACGGAAGGCCCGCAGCAGCACCAGCCCGCGCTCCAGCGACTGGCTGCCCGCGGTGTCGCGGGTAAAGCGGCCGGTCTGGTGCGTGACGCGGCGGGTGGAGGGCTCTGGCAGCACGGCGTCCGGCATCGCCAATAATTTCAGTTAGTGAAATTAGAGTATAGCGGTACGGCCGCGCGGCGCGAATACTGTGTCCATCCCGGCCCCCGAGCCGATCCACCACAGAGGAACGCCCCGCATGTCAGCCGACGCCAATATCCAGGTCACCCATGAAGGCCACGTCGCCCGCATCGTCCTGTCCCGCCCACCGCACAATTTTGTCGATGCCGACATCATGCGGCGCCTGGCCGACACCCTGCAGGCGCTGGACGACAACGAGAACTGCCGCGCCATCGTGCTGGCGTCCGGCGTCAGCGCCTTCTGCGCCGGGGCCGACTTCAGCGGCGCCGACCAGGGCGCGATAGCCAACGACCCGGGCGGCTTCTACGCGCATGCGATGAGGCTTTACCGCAACCGCAAGCCGATCGTGGCCGCGGTGGAAGGCGCCGCCATCGGCGCCGGCATGGGGCTGGCGCTGGTGGCGGACTTCCGCGTGACCTGCGCCGAGGCACGCTTCAGCGCCAACTTCAACCGGCTGGGCTTTCACCCCGGTTTCGGCATGAGCCTGACGCTGCCGCGGCTGGTGGGCGAGCAGCAGGCCGCGCTGCTGTTCTATACCGGCCGGCGCATCACCGGCACCGACGCGGTCGAGATCGGCCTGGCCGATGAACTGGTGGAAAAGGCGCAGGTCAATGCCCGCGCCATGGCCCTGGCGCAAGAGATCGCCGCCTCTGCCCCGCTGGCCGTGGAATCCACGCGCGCCACGCTGCGCGAAGGGCTGGCCGACCGCATCGCCGAGATCAACCAGCGCGAACTGGCAATCCAGCACGGACAGTTCCGCAGCGAAGACTTCCGCGAGGGCGTCGCCGCCATGGCCGCGCGCCGCACCCCTGTTTTCAAGCGCCGTTGAAGGAGTGGCCCCGATGAGCGAACAAGACACCCGCGCCACGCCGGCCGGCCCGCTGGACGGCATCCGCGTGCTCGACCTCACCGCGGTCGTGCTCGGGCCGCTGGCCACGCAGGTGCTGGCCGACTTTGGCGCCGACGTGATCAAGATCGAAGGGCCCGAGGGCGACCTGATGCGCGCCAACGGCGTCTCGCAGCACGCCGGCATGAGCTCGATCTACCTGGCGCTGAACCGCAACAAGCGCTCGGTCGTGCTCGACCTGAAGACCCCCGAGGGCGCCGAGGCGCTGCGCGGGCTGATCGCCAGCGCCGACGTGCTGGTGCACAACATGCGCGTAGCCGCGATCGAGCGGCTGGGCTTCGGCTATGCCGAAGTGGCGCGCATCAATCCGCGCATCGTCTACTGCGTGGCCACCGGCTTCGGCCAGGACGGTCCGCACCGCGACAAGCCGGCCTTCGACGACATCATCCAGGCCGGCTGCGGGCTGGTCGCGCTGGGTTCCACCACCGGCGATCGCCCGGAGTACGTGCCCAGCCTGATCGCCGACAAGACTACCGGCCTGGCCCTGGCCAACGCCGTGCTGGCAGCCCTGCTGTACCGCGAGCGCCACGGCGTCGGCCAGTCGGTGGAGGTGCCGATGCTGGAGACCATGACCGCGTTCGTGATGGCCGAGCACCTGGGCGGCCTGACCTTCGAGCCCGCACCCACAGGCGCCGGCTACGCCCGCCTGCTGCAGGGCGGGCGCCGACCCGCGCCGACCCGCGACGGCTGGATCTGCGCCCTGCCCTACACCGAGCGCCACTGGCAAGCCTTCTTCCGCGCCGTGGGCCGCGACGACCTGGCCGAGCGCTACGAGGTGGCCGACCGCGCGCAGCGCAACGCCAATATCCGCGCGCTGTACGGTCACCTGGCCGAGTTGACGCCGGCGCGCACCACCGATGAATGGATGGCGCTGTTCGAGTCGCTCGACATCCCCGCCACGCCGATCTACGGCCTGGACGCGCTGGTCGACCACCCGCACCTGCGCGCCGTCGGCCTGTTCCAGGAAACGCAGCACCCCACCGAAGGCCCGCTGCGCGAAGTGCGCCCCGCCGCGCGCTTCTCGGCCACGCCGCTGTCGCTGCGCCGCCATGCGCCGGGACTGGGCGAACACACCGCCGAAGTCCTGCAGGAGCTGGGCCTCGCGCAAGGCGTCAGCCAACCATAACGAATCAGCAGGAGACAGGGCATGAACTTTGAACTGGACGGCGAACACCGGATGCTCAAGGACCTGGTCGCGCGCTTTGTGCGCGAGCAGCTGATCCCGCTGGAACCCGCGGTGCTGGCGCGCGAAGCCGCCGGCGGGCAGATGACGCTGCTGCCGGAAGAGCATGCGCGGCTTGACGCGATGTCGCGCGAACTGGGCCTGTGGGGCCTGGATGCGCCCACGGAGATGGGCGGCGCCGACCTGCCCACGGTGGCCATGGTGGGTGTCAACGAAGAACTGGGCAAGACCATCACGCCCTACGAATTGCCGCCGGACTCGCCCAACCTGCGCATGCTGATGCTGAGCGCCAGCGAGGCCCAGCGTGAGCGCTACCTGGCCCCTTACGCGCGCGGCGAGACCGTGTCGGCCATCGCCATTTCCGAACCGGGCGCCGGCGGCGACCCCGCCATGATGACCACGCGCGCCGAACGCGACGGCGAGCACTGGGTGCTCAATGGGCGCAAGATCTGGATCAGCCGCGCGGCGCGCGCCGACTGGACCATCGTCATGGCCGTGACCGACAAGGCCAAGGGCGCGCGCGGCGGCATCTCGGCCTTTATCGTCGAGCGCGGCACGCCGGGCTTCCGGGTGGAGCGCCGCATCCCGATGATCGGCGGCGCATCGACTTACGAGGTGGTGCTGGAAGACTGCCGCATCCCCGCCTCGCAGCTGCTGGGCACCGAGGGCCAGGGCTTTGCGCCGATGCAGGCGCGGCTGTCCACGCGCCGCGTGCAGATGGCCGCGTGGTGCATCGGCCGGGCGCAGCGGGCGCTGGACATGATCTGCGAGTACGCGCCGCAGCGCCAGACCTTCGGCGCGCCGCTGGCGCAGCGCCAGGCGATCCAGTGGTGGGTGGCCGACGCCGCCACGCGCATCCACGCGTGCCGCCTGATGACCTACGAAGCCGCCAGCCGCATCGACGCCGGCGACGAGGCCCGCACGCAGGTATCGATGATCAAGGTATTCGCCACCGAGATGGCGTGGGACGTGATCGACCACGCCATGCAGACCTTCGGCGCGATGGGCATGACCAAGGAGCTGCCACTGCAGCAGATGGCCAACGAGACCCGTCTGATGCGCATCTACGAAGGGCCCAGCGAGGTGCACCGCTGGGTGATCGCACGCGACCTGCTCGGCTTGCGCCGTTAGGCCCCCGCTTATCCCCTTGCACCGGCGGGAACACGCCGGGCATTCCACGCTCAGGAGACACCATGCAACAGGTTTTCCGTTCCCGCCGCCGCTTCCTTGGACTGGCTCCCGCCGCACTGGCGGCCATCGGCACCGCCACGCCGCTGGCGGCGCCCGCCGCCGAGTCCGCCGACGCCTTCCCGTCCCGCCCGATCCGCTTTGTCGTGCCCTTCCCTTCCGGCAGCGGCACCGACACCACCGCGCGCATGTTCGCCAAGAAGATCGGCGAGCTGACCGGCCAGGGTGTGGTGGTGGAGAACAAGCCCGGCGGCAACGGCTTCATTGGCGTGCAGACCGCGCTGAACGCGCCGCCAGACGGCTACACCGTCTTTATCGGCAGCAATTCCACGCTGTCGACCAACGCCGCCACCTTCCGCAAGCTGCCGTATGACCCGCTGACCGACTTTGCGCCGATCACGCTGCTATCGCGCGGGCCATGCGTGATCATCGTGCCGGCAAGCTCGCCCTACCGCACGCTGACGGAATTGCTGGAAGATGCCCGCAAGCGCCCCGGCGCGCTCAATTACGGCTCGGGCTCGATCTCCTACACGCTCTACTCCGAGTGGCTCAACGAACTGGCCCGCATCAAGACCACCGCCGTGCCGTACAAGGGCGCTGGCGATGCCATCAACGGCGTGATGGCGGCCAATGTCGACTTCGCCGTGGTGGATGCCACCGGCGCCATCGAACTGGTCCGCGGCGGCAAGGTCCGCGCGCTGGCCTACACCGCACCGCAGCGCTCGCCGCTGCTGCCGGACGTGCCCTCCATCGCCGAAGCCGGCCTGCCGGACTTCCTGGCCTACAACTGGGTAGCCGCGGCGGTCTCGGCAAAGACGCCGCCGGCAGTGGTGAAACGGCTGCAGGACCTGTTTGCGCAGGCCGGCAGGGCCCCGGATGTGCGCGAGTACTACACGCGCCAGTCGACCAAGCTGATCCTGTCATCGCCTGCCGAAATGCTGCAGTACCAGAAGGACGAGATCCAGCGCTGGAAGCGGCTGGCGGAGGTGGCCAAGATCCCGCTGCAATAACCGCGTGGCCCTGCCGCTGCCTCAGCGGCTGTGCTCGCTCAGCAGCACCGTCAGGCGCTGCGCCAGCGGCGACAGGTAGGCGCCCTCGCGCGAGATCACGCCGATGTTCCGGCGCAGGTCCAGCTCCTCCACGCCCAGCGGCAGCACGCGCAGGCCGTGCTGCATGGCATCGCCGCCTTCATTGGCGATGCTCAGCATCTGCGTGCCCTGCATCAGCGCAAACAGCGAACTGCTGCCAAAGTCGATCTCGATGCGCGGCTGCGGCTCCGGCAGGCCGCGCTGGCGGAACGCCGCGTCCACCTGCTGGCGCAGCGTGATATGCCCTTCGGGCAGCAGCCATTCCTGGTCCGCCAGGTCCGCCAGCCGCAGCTTGCGCCGCTGCAGCAAGGCATGGCCCTCGTCCGCCACCACCACCAGCCGGTCGTCAAAGAGCGGCTGCACCGCCAGGCCGGTCGATGAGGCTGCCAACGGCGCCGGTGCCACCGCCACATCCAGTTCCCCCGCCGCCAGCAGGTCCAGCAGGTCGCGCGCCAGCCTGCGGCGCAGCCGCAGCCGTGCCACGGGACGCTCGCGCACCAGTTGCCGGCAAGCGCCCAGGATCACGTTGCCCGGGATCGACGGCGAATAGCCCACGCGCAGGATGCCCTGCTCGCCGGTGCGGATGCCCAGCATCTCCTTGATGCCGTCCTCGTATTCCAGCTGGATGCGCCGCGCCCGCTCCAGGAAGCGCGTGCCGGCGTAGGTGGCGGTCATACCGTTGGCGGTACGCTCGAACAGCGGCAGCCCGGCCTGGGTCTCCACCCGCTGCACCGCCTTGGTCAGCGCCGGCTGGCTGATTCCCAGCGCGTCGGCGGCACGGCCGATGCCGCCGTGCGCCGCCACGGCGAGGATGTATTCGATATCCCGCGTCTCCATTGCCTCACATTCCTGATGGTTATGACTTTATAGCCAATGGTTCATTGTGGTGATGCCAGCCATCTTACAGACTACGGCGCACGAGCACACGTAAAAGCGCTCACCGGAATCAACAGGTATCAACGGAGACAGCATGGGTTTCGCGTATTTCCTGCGCCGCGCCGCGCGCTACTGGGGCGACCAGCCCGCCATCCTCTACCAGGACCGGGTGGTGACCTATCGCCAGCTGGACCAACGCTCAACGCGCCTGGCCAATGCGCTGCTGGCACTGGGCCTGCAGCCCGGCGACCGCGTCGCGGTGCAGTCGCGCAACCGGCCCGAGCTGGTCGAACTGGAATGCGCGCTGTACAAGGCGGGTCTGGTCAAGGCGGCGCTCAACCCGCGCTTCACCGCGGCCGAGGCCAGCGACGTGGTCGGGAACTGCACCCCGCGCGTGCTGATCGCCGGCCCCGGCTACACCGGCTATGCGCGCACCACGGCCGGCTTCGGCAGCATCGAGACCTTTATTGCCATCGGCGATGCGCCGGCGGGCTATGTCGAGTATGAAGCGCTGCTGGCCAATGCCGGCACCACGCCGCCTGACATCACCCCCGCCCCCGACGACCTGGCCGTGCTGCACTTCTCGTCCGGCTCCACCGGCAAGATCAAGGCTGCCATGCAGAGCTACGGCAACCGCATGGCGGCGCTGCGCAAGATGGTGTCCGGCATGGACCGCCCGGCCCGCCCCGGCGACCGGCTGGCGCTGATCGGGCCGGTCACGCACGCCTCCGGCATGCTGATGCAGCCCTACCTGTACCAGGGCGCCACGCTGGTGCTGTTCGAGAAATTCGAGCCCGCGCACTTCCTGGCCGAGGTGGCGCGGCTACGCATCACCCACGTGTTCATGGTCCCGGCCATGATCAACATGCTGCTGGCCGAGCCCACGCTGGCCCAGGCCGATCTGTCCAGCCTGAAGACCCTGGCCTACGGTGCCGCGCCAATGGCGCCGGCACGCATCCGCGAGGCCTGGGAGCGCATCGGCCCGATCCTGTCGCAGGGCTATGGCGCCAGCGAATCGACCTCGGGCGTCACACGTCTGTCCACCACCGACCATGCCGACGCCATTGCCAACCACCCTGAGCGCCTGGCCTCCTGCGGCCGCGCCCTGGGCGAGACCGAAGTGCGCGTGGTCGACGAGCAAGGCAAGGAGGTCGCCGTGGGCGAGATCGGCGAGCTGGTGATCCGCGGCGAAGACGTGTTCCACGGCTACTTCAACGAGCCCGCGCTGACGCGCGAGACCATCATCGATGGCTGGCTGCACACCGGCGACATGGCGCGCGTGGACGAGGCCGGCTACCTGTACCTGGTCGACCGCAAGAAGGACATGATCATCTCCGGCGGCTTCAACGTCTATCCGACCGAAGTGGAAGCCACGCTGTACCAGCACCCCGACGTACTGGAAGCCTGCGTCATCAGCGTGCCGGACGACACCTGGGGCGAAAGCGTCAAGGCCGTGGTCACGCTGCGCCCCGGGCGCGAGGCCACCGCGCAGCAGCTGATCGCGCATTGCCGCGAGCGCATTGCCGACTACAAGTCGCCGCGCTCGGTGGACTTCGTCGCCGAGCTGCCCAAGAACGCCAGCGGCAAGCTGGCCCGCAAGATCGTGCGCGAACGCTACTGGCAAGGCGTCGGGCGCCGTGTGAATTGAAGGAGCCCGCCATGTTCGATCACCTGACCAATCCCGTACTGCTGGAAACCCGCGCCGGCATCCGCCGCTTTATCGACGAAGAACTGCGCCCGCTGGAACAGGAACTTGGCCTGGGCTCTGAAGACCCGTGGCCGCGCGAGACCCTGCGCAAGGTCTGGCGCCGCTCCAGCGAGCTGGGCTTCTACGCCGCGTGCCTGCCGACATCGCTCGGCGGCAAGGGCCTGAACATCCAGGAGCAATGCGCGCTCAAGGCCGACCTGGCCGCCAGCGGCTCCACCCTGGCCGCGCACGTGCTGGGCGACCTGGGCGGCCCGCCGCGCGTGGGCAACATGCTCAAGTACGCCACGCCGGACCAGCTCAAGCGCTACTTCGAGCCCGTGATCCGCGGCGAGAAGTCGACCTGCTTCGCACTGACGGAAACGCATTCCGGCTCCGACGCACAAAGCATCAGGACCTCGGCCGTGGCCGATGGCGACGAGCTGGTCATCAACGGCGGCAAGCACTACATCAGCGGCGCGCCGTTCGCCGACTTTGCCATCGTCATGTGCGTGACCGACGCCACCACCACGCCGCCGGCCATCACCGCGGTGCTGGTCGACCTGGACCTGCCCGGCGTGACGGTAAGCAACGAGTACGTGCCGATGTCGGGCCAGCATATCGACGGCGACATCCGCTTCGAGAACGTGCGCGTGCCGCGCGCCAATATCTTTGGCGGCGAAGGCAACGGCTTCAAGCTGGGCATGTCGCGCATCAACGTGAACCGCCTGCTGCACTGCCCCAGCATGCTGGGGCTGGCCACCAGGGCATATGAGTCGTCGGTGGCATATGCCGGCCAGCGCCGCCAGTTCGGCGGGCCGATCGCGCGCTTCCAGGCGATCCAGCACATGCTGGCCGACATGGCCGCCGCGCTGTGGGCCTGCGAGAGCATGATCACGCACACCGCCGCGCTGGCCGATGCCGGCGCCGACCTGCGCATGAAGGCTGCGGCGTGCAAGCTCTTTGTCTCGGAGCGCTGCTTCGAGGTGGCGGACAAGGCCGTGCAGATCCACGGCAACGTCGGCGTCACGCGCGGCCATCCGGTGGAGCAGACCTTCCGCAAGCTGCGCATGTTCCGCATCTTCACCGGCACCAGCGAGATCCAGCGCAACACCATTGCGCGCGCTATCCTTGAACCGCTGCAGCAGCAGAAGGCCTGACCGTGCCGGCGGCACGGTCGCCGCCGGCATGAACACCATAAGACAAGACCACGGAGACCAAGCATGAACCGCCGAAACTGGCTTGCCACCGCCGGCGCCGCCGCGCTGGGCAGCCTGCTGCTGCCGGCCCGCGCCGCCAGCGCTTCATCCAGCTACCCCAGCCGCCCGATCCGGCTGATCGTTCCGTTTATCGCCGGCAGCACGCCCGACAACGTGGCCCGCACGCTGTCGGCGGAGCTGGGCAAGAAGCTCGGCCAGCCGCTGGTGGTCGAGAACATGCCCGGCGCCGGCGGCATCATCGGCGCCAGCGCGCTGCGCCGGGCCGCGCCCGATGGCTATACGCTGGGCATACTGGCCAATGCGCACGTGATCAACGTGCACATGTACCGCAAGATGCCATACGATCCGATCCACGACTTCACGCCGATCACGGCCCTGTCCGGCGGACCGTCCGCGCTGGTGGTGCCGGTCTCGTCGCCCTACAAGACCGCTGCCGAACTGATCGCCGCCATGAAGAAAGCGCCGGGCAAGTTCAACTACGGCTCCGGCGGCAAGGGCAGCATCGCCCATCTTGCGGTGGAAACCATGCTGCACCAGACCGGCTGTGACGCCGTGCATATCCCTTACAAGGGTGCGCCGGAAATCATCACCGCCATGCTGACCGGACAAACCCAGTTCGGCATGCCGGTGCTCGGCACCGCAACGCAATACGTGCGCAATAACCAGGTCAGGGTGCTTGCCGTCACTGCGGCCACCCGTTCGCCGTTCTTCCCGGACGTGCCAACCATGGCCGAAGCCCTGCCCCCGGGCTTTGTCATCGACAACTGGAGCGGCCTGTTCGCACCGGCCAACTTCCCGGCCGAACTGACCCAGAAGCTGCATGCCGCCGTCGGCGCCCTGCAGACGGCCGGCGTGTTTGATGCCCAGCTCAAGGCCAATGCCGGCGAACTGCGCCGCAGCGCCTCGCCCGCGCAGTTCGGCACCATTGTCGCCAGCGACAACGCGCGTTACGGCGACCTGATGAAGTCGATCGGCATGCTCGGCGACCTGGGGTGAGCGTCCGGTCCGCCCCGCGCCGCACGCCACCTTCCGCACGTGCGGCACCCCTTCTTTCGTTCTCCCCCCAGGGCGCTGTATGAAGCCAGAATGGTCCTGCCTCAAGGACGTCACCATCATCGACGTCAGCCAGTTGCTGCCCGGTCCGCACGCATGCAGCCTGCTGCGGCAACTGGGTGCCGATGTCATCAAGGTAGAGCAGCCCGGCACCGGCGACACTGCGCGGCAGCTTGGTCCGACGGTGTTTGCACAGTTCAATCGCGGCAAACGCTCGGTAGCGCTGGACTTGAAGACCGATGCTGGCCGCGAAGCCTTCCTTGACCTGGTCCGCAATGCCGATGCCGTGGTGGAAGGCTTCCGCCCCGGCGTGATGGCGCGACTCGGGCTGGGCTATGAAGCACTGGCGGCGGTCAATCCGGCCATCGTGCTGTGTTCGGTCTCGGGCTTCGGCCAGACTGGCCCCTATGCCAGCCACGCCGGGCATGACCTGAACTACCTGGCGCTGGCCGGCTATTGGGCGACGCCGGTGCAGGTGCACGACAAGGTCTCGCGCCCGCGCGTGCGGGTGTCGGATTACGCCGCATCCGGCTACGCGGCGCTGTCGCTTGCAGTGGCGATCATGAGTGCGCACCAGAACGGGCAGGGGCAACATCTGGATGTCTCGATCCATGACGCGATCCTGTCGTGGACCGCCCATGGCGTCTGGGCCGCCCGCGGGCATGAGGCATCGCCGCAGGCATCCCCTACCGTGATGCCGGAGAACGATCTCTTCGAGACGCGCGATGGCCTGCATCTGGCGATGGGCATCCTCGAGAACAAGTTCTGGGTCAACCTGTGCGAGGCGCTGGGTGATGAGTTCCCGGCCCTGCGCGATCCGCGTTTTGCCACGCGTGCCGGACGGTACGGGCACAAGGTGGAGGTCAATGACCTGATGGCGGCGGTGTTCCGCACGCGCGACCTGGCCGAGTGGGAGGCGTTCTTCGGGCCGCTGGATATTCCGTTCTCGCCGTTGCTGGGGGCGACGGCGCTGTTTGAGGATCCGCATGTGCAGGCGCGGGAGGTGGTGCGGTCCGTACCCGCGGAAGGCGGGATTGCTGTGAATTTTCCGGTGAAGTTTTCGTTGGGGTTGCCGGAGGGGGAGGATTTTGTGGCTCAGGTGGGGGAGCATAGTGTGGACGGATCCCTGCCAAAGATCTTCGCTGGCGGGATCGGGAACGCATAATTTGGCTTAGTTCCATGCCGCGACCACCTCGCATTCCAAGACTCAACGATTTCCGACTCGCCTGAGTTGCCGCAAGCTTCGCGCGCCTCTTCCGAATGCGACATCTCTTATCGCCTGCATGACTCTGGCAGGAAATACTGGTTGCGTCATCGGATCGCCGGTGACCGGGCGTGGAAACCCGAGGTGTCTCCGGGCAGGAGAGTCGCATCCCATACGGCACTCCTGCGTGCTCGCATGAACGCATCGTTCCATGGCGGGCCAGGCGAGGCAGCCGCAAGGCTGGCTGGTTTTCCCGGAGACTGGTTTCCACCCTCGCAGTCTGGCCCGCCACCTTCACCTTCAAATGAGTGGCGCGCCTTAACCTGCTAAGGAGTCAGTAATGGTCGATGCAATCGAAACCAACGCGTGCCTGCATGAAGTGCGTGCCGGCATTGATGGCGTACTCGTACTGCTGGAGCAGCAAAGCGTGCGCTCGGAAGCGTGCTTCAGCGCGCTCTGCCTGCTTGAAATGGTGAAGGCAAAGCTGGATGCCTTGATGGCGGCCGGGCCGCTTGCGGGATAGCAATGCCTCTGGTCTGGCGGTGCTTCGGCACCGCCAGACAGTCCTCGTGGAAGCCGCATCAAGCGTGGCCGTTCGAGCGGATCTGCCGCACAGTATCTCCCCTCAAGGAATTTGCCAGGCACTGCCTGGCAAATGTGCGCCCAAAACATCACTTGAGCTCACCACCCTTTCCCAGGCGTTCTCCTTGCCCTTTTTCGCCGCTTCACAGCTAGTACGGCGTCACCGCCGCGCCTCCTGTTGCTCGTCGCCGCACGCGTTGCGCAATTGCACGTCCCCGTCGTGGCGATGTATGTGCAATTCGGCGTTCTCTCGTCTGGCCACCCCCCAACCCGCAGCGATTGCCGCCTCCATGGTCGGAAATTTCTGGGCCTTTATATTGAGGCCGCCGAACTCCAATGCCCAACCATCTTCTGCGGGCAGAACGCGAATGATCCGCGATTGCATAATGACCCCTCTCTGAATTCCCCGCGACGTATAACGGGCGTCGCGTAATGTCGAGCAAAAACATGTTCCGCTGGCAAGCGGAGCTGGGTAAGAGGCGGGATCATCCGGGGGGAACCGAATCGAGGGTACGTCGTGCATCGCTGTACCTGCGTCGGCGAACACACGAGCAGGAATGCTGCTGCATGGGCGGGCACCTTTCGCTGCCGTATGAGCAGAAGACGCAGCAATCACCGGCCTTGGGCCTTAGCATCGCGTGGCAGCACTCGCACTCATAGCACCACTGGCAGGCATCGATGGGCATGGTTTCTTCTTTTGCATGCGCGCACTTGGGGCAGGTGATGATTGACTGCAGCTTGACGGCGCTCATCATTTCTCTTTGCCTCACGGCCGATGGGCAGCAGACGGTCACCGTGCCTGGCGCTCCGATCCCTGTCGTTACCCATCGAAACGCAATCCGCCCTTCCCGTATGTGCGGTTTAGGCGTAGCGTAGGTCCGTACCAAGGTACGGAGTCAAGCGATGGAGCACACACTAACAATCGGAAAGCTGGCCAAGGCGGCTGGTGTTGGCGTGGAGACGGTACGCTACTACCATCGGTGCGGCCTGCTGCCGGTGCCGGAGCGTGCCTATGGCGCCATTCGACAGTATTCGCAGCAGAGCTTGCAGCGGCTTCATTTCATTCGCCAGGCCCAGTCGCTCGGGTTCACCCTGGATGAAATCCGGGTACTGCTGCGACAGAACGATGGCAGCACGTGCAGTACAGCCCGCGCGCTGGCCGAGCAAAAGCTCAGTCTTGTTGAGGAAAGAATGAAGGATCTGCGACGAATGCGAGCGGAACTGAAGAATCTCATTGGGCAATGCCACGCCAATGGCAATGAGGCTTCTTGTCCCTTGATTGACACCTTGTCTGCCAACATGAGAGCAGAGAACGCTCGTGACGCTCCATTTCGGCATCGGTGAACGAGGTACCCGCTGAGTCCGTCCGGTACACCGCTCGATGTGCCGGCGGTGTACATAGGAACGGTTGTGCCGGCCAAACGGCAAGCAGCGTGACGCGAGTTGCGCAACGTCCACCGTGGGCCGACACCGTTCCTGCACAGCGTCTTCCGCTCAGCGCAACGATCGGAACGCAGATCGTAGCTCCGCGCTGAACAGCTCCGGTTCTTCCCAAGCCGCGAAGTGACCGCCTTTGGCAACGCGGTTGTAGTAGATCAGGTTTGGATAGGCTCGTGCCAACCACTGCCTCGGTGGCCGGTAGACCTCGCCAGGGAAGACGGTCACTGCCACTGGAACGGTGATGGGGGAATTCCTTGCCGGGGCGGCACTGGTTTCCCAGTAGATCCGTCCGCTCGACCCGCCTGTATTTGTGAGCCAGTAGAGCGAGATGTTGTCAAGGATCGCGTCACGGTCCAGTGACCGCTCAGGATCGCCACGCGTGAATACCCAGTCGGCCTGCTTGTCATAGATCCACGCTGCCAGCCCCACTGGCGAATCGGCCAGGCCAAAGCCGATGGTCTGCGGCCGCGTTTGCATGATGGCCGCGTAACCGAATCCCTTGTTGAGGAAATCCCTCGCCTCATCGAACACCTGCTTTTCTTCGGTGGTCAGGTTTGCCGGCGCAGGCTCCCCGCTTTTCAGCGCCATGGCTATTGCTGGTGGCAACGTCGTGGCGCGCTCGATGCGGCTGACGTGGATGCCAAGCAGTCCTTCAGGCGCCAGACGGCCAAGTGCGTCGGAGATGATGGCGCCCCAGTCGCCTCCCTGCGAAACGTAGCGCGCATATCCGAGCCGCTTCATCAGCACGTCCCAGGTGCGTGCGATGCGATCCGGATTCCAGCCAGTGTCTGCGGGCTTCTGTGAAAAGCCGAAGCCGGGAATCGACGGAATCACCAGATGAAACGCGTCGTTCGCAGTGCCGCCGTGCGCGGTGGGGTCCGCCAGCGGGCCAAAGGTCCGTGGCAGAGGGGCGCTCATGTGTCGTGCGGGATCCCGTCGTCCTCAGACGAGGTCGGCTGCCCGGGCCCCGCTCGCAATGCGGGCTTACCGGAATGAAGCGCGAATCTCTGCCACGGTTTGCTGGGGGTCCTGCAGGTGCGGGTAGTGCCCAACCCCGTGAAGCAGGGTGAACGCTGCATGGGCCTTCTCGGCGAACTCGATGCCCATGTCCTTATTGATGTAGATGTCTTTCTCACCCCAGACTACCTTCACGGGCGTCTTGAGCCGGCCCAGGTTCGCCTCGAAATACTCCTGGTCCCGCGTGAAGTGCAAGTAGTAGTGATAGAAGGCGTCCGCTGACGTCATCTCCCCATGGCTCCATCCGCGTGACATGTCGTCCTTGAGTTCGCCGGATATGTCGAACTGCGCTTCCCTGGCCAAGCCGCGCCTGTAGGCATTCTGGAGAACATCCTCGCGATTCTTGTTCAACTGAACACGAGCCAGCTCGGCCGAAGGTTGCGACTTCAGGCTCTGCAGGCTTTCGTACATGTAACGAGGTCTGTTGAACGGGGCGAAGTCGCCCACGATGATCGTCCTGGCAATGTCCGGCTCCTCGAGAGCCAGGAGAAGGGCAGGCAAGGCTCCGATATCCGTTGCGTAGATCGTGAGCTTTGACGTGTCGATGCCCGCCTTGCGGATGTACTCCTTCAGAACCCGGGCATAGTCTCTGGGCGCATAGGAGAACTTGTCGGCCGTTGGTCGTGATGAGAGGCCGTAGCCAGGCCAATCGATGGCGTGTACTTCGTAGTCATCGCCAAGAGTCAGGGCAATGTCCTTCCAGGCGTACAGGGTCTCCGGGAATCCATGCAGGAAGAGAACGGTCCCTCTCGGACTGGGGTTGTGCACCACCATCGTCCTGAGCGAGATGTCCGAGTCGAGTTTGATGAATCCGATCTCGGCTTTCTGTACCGGCTTGTTGGCGTGGTGGGCGCATCCCGACGCAATCAAAGCGCCGAGGACGAGAACGGAGGCAAGCAGCCGCGGCAGGAATGACCTGGACATGTCAGTGGTCCTCGATGCGGGCCTGCCGGCTCAGTGAATCAGGCGATCGACCTGCGTTTGCAAACGCGGACCGACCAGGAGGATGGCGGGAATGACGATCACATATCCGATGCCCCAGGAACGCAGCCACGTCAGGGCAAATCCTTCCGAGAATCCGAGATTGAGAGTAAGGAGGACAAAGGAAATGATCCCTGTCGTCACGACTCCCATCGACAGGGCGAATGCGACTTTCCGTTTCAGCTGCACGCTCATGGTTGCTTCCTTTGGCAGATAGAATACCAATTGGTATATTTTTGGTCGAAAAAATCACTTCAGATCGACGATGGTTTTTTCTACCGCCGACATCACGGCCTTGCTGTAGCCAGCGTTGCCTGTGAGGCGAGAGATCATGATGGCGCCCTCGATCAATGCAATCAGCGTGACGGCAGTCTGCTCGGCATCGACGTCTTTGCGGAACTCCTGCGAAGCAATCCCTGCCTTGATGACTTTGACAAGATGCGTCTTCCAGCCCCGGAAAGCTTCCATGGCTTTCTCGCGCAGGGCCGGGTGCGTGTCGTCGGCTTCAATCGCTGTGTTGAGCAGCGGGCATCCCCCCACGGGGAATTCCTCAGGCAGGCTTTCATACACGCCTGTCAATGCGAGCAGCTGCTCCTTGCTGGTTTCTCTCGTGGCCATTACGGCCCGGACTGCCGCCTGCGCCTGCTTCCAGTTGTGATCGAAAGCAGCCAGGGCCACTTCCTCCTTGTTGGCAAAGTTGCCGTAGACGCTGCCCTTCGTCAGCCCGGTGGCCTCCGTCATATCGGCCAGGGACGTACCGGCATAGCCTTTGACGTTGAAGATCGGGGCTGTCTTCTCGACGATGAACTGGCGGGTTCGCTGAGCTTTATTCATGGAAGCCAGAATATACCAATTGGTATTTTTGTCAAGGGCATCGATGAATCCGCTCGGAGTGATCCCCCCTGCCCCCGCCATCAGCCTGATGAATGCGTTTAATCGCCTGGCGATCAGCTTCCGCCGCGCGCCGGAAGCTGCGCTCGCGCTCAAGGACTGATTGGAACGCCATACCAAGGCGGCGCGCGGCGCAGATGCGGCCGATGCCACCATCTGCGGGGCCATCTAACATGGCGCCATGCCAGCCTTTGCCGTGTCGCCCAAGCCGGTGCCTTCGAGTCCGGCGCATACTGTTCTTGTACGGCGGGGTCGCCACGGGCTTTCACTGACGGCATGAGACCACCGGAACACGGATGCCATTGCGATGCGCACACCTGAAGACCCGGCCATGATTGTCAGCAGAGGCTGGCTAGCGCGCCTGGTCCTGCCCGCAGGCATTCATCCCGGCGCCTTGCCGCTTCTCGTTGGCCGCGCGCTGCGCGGCTTCTGTGACGGCTTTATCGCCGTGCTGTTGCCGGCGTACCTGCTGGCTCTGGGCTTCGCGCAGCTGGCAGTGGGGCTGGTCAGCAGCGCAACCCTGATCGGCTCGGCACTGGCGACGGTCCTGGTGGGCATCATCGGCCACCGCTATCCGCAGCGCAGGCTGCTGATGTCGGCGGCCGCGTTGATGGCCGCCACCGGCATAGGCTTCGCCGGGCTGTCCTCCCTCTGGCCGCTATTGCTGGTCGCATTCGTCGGCACGCTCAACCCCAGTTCCGGCGACGTCAGCGTCTTCCTGCCGCTTGAGCATGCCGGTCTTGCCGATTCAGCCTGCGCCGATGCCCGCACTGC
Organism: Cupriavidus sp. FW305-27; assembly: GCF_058787995.1. Taxonomy (NCBI): domain Bacteria; kingdom Pseudomonadati; phylum Pseudomonadota; class Betaproteobacteria; order Burkholderiales; family Burkholderiaceae; genus Cupriavidus; species Cupriavidus sp. FW305-27. Next base: position 10,049 of record NZ_JBYTAG010000080.1, on the reverse strand, counting down.
CCTGTTCGCCCGCTACAGCCTGACCGGGGCCCTCTGCGCCGCCATTGGTGCGCTGGCGGCGGCGCTGCCGGACTGGCTCGCGGCGCAACTTGGGGTTCCTGTCCTCAGCGCGCTGCGCGCCATGTTCATGGTCTATGCCCTGACCGGTGCCGCACTCTGGTTCCTCTATGCCCGCATGCCGGAGCCGCCACCGCACCTGGCAACGGCGAGAGTCCCGCTGGGACCGTCTCGCCGGATCGTTACCCGCCTTGCCCTGCTCTTCAGCGTCGACGCATTTGCCGGCGGCCTGGTGGTGAATTCCCTGCTGGCGCTATGGTTGATGCAGCGCTTCGGCCTTTCCATTGGTGCCGCCGGGCAGTTCTTCTTCTGGGCCGGGCTGCTTAGCGCCGGCTCCCAGCTCGTGGCCGCACCGCTGGCTCGCAGGTTCGGTTTGCTGAACACGATGGTGTTCACCCATATCCCATCCAGCCTCTGCCTGATCGCGGCCGCGTTCTCCCCCTCCCTGCCGGCGACGCTGGCGCTGCTGCTCGTACGCAGCGCGCTGTCGCAGATGGATGTGCCGACCCGGACCGCCTATGTCATGGCCGTGGTGACGCCGCCCGAGCGGCCGGCGGCGGCAAGCCTGACTGCCGTGCCCAGAAGCCTGGCTGCCGCATTCGGCCCGACCCTGGCGGGCGCGCTGCTGGCGATGGGCTGGGTCGGGACGCCGCTGGTTGCCTGCGGCGTGCTCAAGATCGCCTACGACCTCGCACTCCTTGGTGCATTCCGGCGGGTCAAGCCCCTCGATTAACGCGCCGGGCCGTCGCGTAAAGATCCGAAAGAGAAGCGTCGCGCCGGCGCAGCATCTCCGCCAACAGCGGCAGCCTTACCACCACGCATCACGATCGCCAGCGGCCAAGAAAGTGCACCTTGGCTCCCGCGCGCATGCTGATCGCCCGAATCTTTATACGTTCTTTATACGCACCGGCCATCTTTCTACCCTGTTTTTACGACCCCGTCGCTAATCTGCAAGCCGAAACCATTCAAGGGTGCTTTGCTATGGACGGGATCTATTTGATCGTATTGATTGGCTTCGCCGTGCTGAGCGCAGCCCTGCTGGGGCTTTGCGCCGTGCTTGCGCCGAAATCTCCGGCAGGCAGCGGCCACGGCGGCGCGCATGACCAGATGGCGGCAAAGAACAGCGCGTCGGACAGGAGGCTGTGATGAGCTGGACCGATCTGTTGAGCGGCGTGCTGGCCATTGCCATTTTTGTTTACCTCCTCATTGCGTTGTTCCGGCCGGAGAAATTCTGATGTCCTCCCAATTCGTGGGCCTGCTGGTCCTCTATCTCGCCATCCTGCTGGCGTGCGCGCCTTTTCTCGGACGCTATATCCGGCGTGCGGTGGAGGATGGCAACTATTCGCTGACCGCCTGGGGCCGGCCGCTGGAACGGCTGCTGTATCGCCTGGGCGGCGTGCGTGCCGATGCCGGGATGGGGTGGACGCAGTACGCCGTCGCGGTGCTGGCATTCAACCTGCTTGGCGTGGTGGCAGTCTATGCGCTGCAGCGCCTGCAAGGCATGCTGCCGCTCAATCCGCAGGGCTTTGGCGCGGTTTCGCCGGACTCGGCCTTCAACACGGCGATCAGCTTTGTCGCCAACACCAACTGGCAAGGCTATGGCGGCGAGTCGATCATGGGCTATCTGACGCAGATGCTCGCGCTCACCGTGCAGAACTTCCTGTCCGCGGCGACCGGCATCGCCGTGGTGTTCGCGCTGATGCGCGGATTCGCGCGCCAGAGCGCCGCCACCATCGGCAATTTCTGGGTCGACATGACGCGGGTCACGTTCTACGTGCTGGCGCCGATCGCGACCGTGATCGCACTGGCACTGGTAAGCCAGGGCGTGATCCAGAACTTCGACGCCTACAAGGAAGCCAGCCTGGTCACGCCGGTGGAGTACAGCCAGCCTAAGCTCGATGCGGCCGGGCAACCGGTGCTCGATGCACAAGGCAAGCCGGTGACGGAAGACCTGAAGACCGACAGGCAGACGCTGGCGATGGGCCCGGTTGCCTCGCAAGAGGCCATCAAGATGCTGGGCACCAACGGCGGCGGCTTCTTCAATGCCAACTCGGCGCATCCGTTCGAGAACCCGAATGGCCTGGCCAACCTTCTCGAGATGCTGGCGATCTTCCTGATCCCGGCGGCGCTGTGCTTCACCTTTGGCGAAATGGTGGGAGACAGGCGACAGGGTGTGGCGGTGCTGGCTTCCATGACGGTCATCTTTGTCGCGATGGCCTGCGTGGCGGCGATGTCCGAGCAGATGGCGACCCCGGCGCTGGCCGGATTGCCGGTGGATCACGCCGCGTCGCTGCTGCAGGCCGGCGGCAATATGGAAGGCAAGGAAACGCGCTTCGGCATCGCCGCTTCGGCACTGTTCGCCACCATCACGACCGCGGCGTCGTGCGGCGCGGTCAATGCCATGCATGACTCCTTCACCGCCATCGGTGGCCTGGTGCCGATGCTGCTGATGCAGCTGGGCGAGGTCGTGTTCGGCGGCGTCGGCTCGGGGCTGTACGGCATGCTGGTCTACGCCGTGCTCGCGGTGTTCATCGCCGGACTGATGATCGGGCGCACGCCGGAGTACCTCGGCAAGAAGATCGAAGTCTACGAGATGAAGATGACGGCCGTGGCGATCCTGGTCACGCCCCTGCTGGTGCTGCTCGGCACGTCGGTGGCGGTGATGACCGAGGCCGGACGCGCCGGTGTGTTCAATCCCGGCACGCACGGCTTCTCCGAGATCCTGTACGCGCTCTCGTCGGCGGCCAACAACAATGGCAGCGCCTTTGCGGGCTTGTCCGCCAACACCCCGTTCTACAACACGCTGCTGGCGGCGGCCATGTGGTTCGGCCGGTTCTGGATCATCATCCCGGTGCTTGCGCTGGCGGGCTCGCTGGCAGCCAAGAAGCGCGTGCCCGTGAGCGGCGGCACGATGCCGACGCACGGCCCGCTGTTCGTCGTCCTGCTGGTGGGCACCGTGCTGCTGGTCGGTGCGCTGACCTATGTCCCGGCGCTGGCGCTGGGGCCAGTCGCCGAGCAACTCCAGGGCGCGGTGACGGCAACCGCGGCGAAGTAAAGCGACGACTGACGACGAAATATCGAGCATTCCTACACGTCCGGACCCTGCCCTGCCTCACCGATGCAGGTGCCGGATGGCTCTAGCGGATTGCGGAGAAACCATGCAACAAGATTCGATGGCCCCGGTGGCCAAGCGCGGCGCCAACACGGCTGAAGCGTCTTCCTCCAACACGATTCAGGCAAAGAGCGCGCCGGTGTCCGACCGCCAACACGGCTCCCACCATCATCGCCCGCCGGCGCGCAGCATGTTCGCGCCGGAGCTGGTGAAGCCCGCGCTGGTCGCGGCCTTCGGGAAGTTGTCGCCGCGCGACCAGCTGCGCAACCCGGTGATGTTCGTGGCCTACGTGGGCAGCATCCTGACGACGATCCTTTTCCTGAAGGCCATGGCCGCGCCGGCGGCAGCCCCCGGTGGGGAATCCGCGGGCTTCATCCTGGCGGTGTCGGTGTGGCTGTGGTTCACGGTGCTGTTCGCTAACTTTGCCGAGGCACTTGCCGAAGGCCGAAGCAAGCAGCAGGCGGAAGCGCTGCGCGGCCTGAAGACCACCGTCACCGCACGTGTGCTGAAGGACGGCAAGCGTGGCAGTGCCACCGAAGCGCGCCCCGCCACGGCGCTGCGCCGTGGCGACGTGGTGCTGGTACAGGCCGGCGAGATGATCCCCGGCGACGGCGAAGTGATCGACGGCGTGGCCTCGGTCGACGAAAGCGCCATCACCGGCGAATCGGCGCCGGTGATCCGCGAGTCGGGCGGCGACTTCTCGTCGGTGACCGGCGGTACACGCGTGCTGTCCGACTGGATCGTGGCGCGCATCACGACCAACCCGGGCGAGAGCTTCATCGACCGCATGATCACGATGGTTGAAGGCGCCAAGCGGCAGAAGACGCCGAACGAACTGGCCCTGACGATCCTGCTGGTCGGGCTGACCATTGTGCTGCTGCTGGCCACGGCCACGCTGCAGCCGTTCTCGCTCTACAGCGTGCTGGTGGCAAAGGCAGGCGTTCCGGTGACGATCACGGTGCTGGTGGCCCTGCTGGTCTGCCTGATTCCCACCACCATCGGCGGGCTGCTGTCAGCCATTGGCGTGGCGGGCATGAGCCGGATGATGGAAGCCAACGTGATTGCCACCTCGGGCCGTGCGGTCGAAGCCGCTGGTGACGTGGACGTGCTGCTGCTCGACAAGACCGGCACCATTACCCATGGCAACCGCCAGGCATCGCGCTTCATCCCGGCCCCGGGCGTGTCGCCGCTGCAGCTCGCGGAAGCGGCGTGGCTGTCGTCGCTGGCCGACGAGACCCCGGAAGGCCGCAGCATCATCACGCTGGCACGCCAGCTGCCGGGGCTGGCGGCGCCGGTGATGGCGAGCCTGAAGCCGGAGTTCGTGCCGTTCAGCGCCCAGACCCGCATGAGCGGGGTTGACCTGAGCGATGGCGGCGGCGAGCGTCACGTGCGCAAGGGTGCGGCCGATGCCGTGCGCCGCTACGTCACGGAACGTGCCGGCAAGTTCCCCGATGCTGTCCTGCAAGCCGTCGATGAGGTTGCCCGCGCCGGCAGCACGCCGCTGGTGGTAGCCGACGCCAACGGCGGTTCGGTACGCGTGCTTGGCGTGATCGAGCTGAAAGACATCGTCAAGACCGGCATTCGCGAGCGCTTCGGCGAACTGCGCAAGATGGGCATCAAGACCGTGATGATCACCGGCGACAACCGGCTGACGGCGGCTTCGATTGCGGCGGAAGCCGGCGTTGACGACTTCCTGGCCGAAGCCACGCCGGAAGCCAAGCTCAAGCTGATCCGCCAGTACCAGGCCGACGGGCGGCTGGTCGCGATGACCGGCGACGGCACCAACGACGCGCCGGCACTGGCCCAGGCCGACGTAGCCGTAGCGATGAACAGCGGCACGCAGGCGGCCAAGGAAGCCGGCAACATGGTGGACCTCGACAGCAACCCGACCAAGCTGATCGAGATCGTCGAGATCGGCAAGCAGATGCTGATGACGCGCGGCTCGCTGACGACCTTCAGCGTGGCCAACGACATCGCCAAGTACTTCGCGATCATCCCGGCGGCGTTTGCCACCACCTATCCGCAGCTCAACCTGCTCAATGTGATGGGGCTCGCCACGCCGGCGTCGGCCATCATGTCGGCGGTGATCTTCAACGCGCTCATCATCGTCGTGCTGATCCCGCTTGCGCTCAAGGGCGTGGTCTACCGGCCGCTGGGCGCCGCGGTGCTGCTGCGCCGCAACCTGCTGGTCTACGGCCTGGGCGGCATCCTGGTGCCGTTTGCCGGCATCAAGCTGATCGACATGATCCTGGCCCTGTTTGGCTGGGTCTGATTTTCTGCCACGATTCGGAGCGCTCATGAATACGCAAGTGCAGTCCCCGCAGCCGTCGCCGGCACCCGTGCAAGGTGGCTTGCTGCGGCCAATGTTGGTGGTGTTCGTTGGTCTTTCGCTGGTGACCGGCCTGCTCTATCCCGGCGCGATCACGGCAATCTCCAAGGCCGTGTTCCCGCATCAGGCAGCCGGCTCGCTGATCGAGAAGGATGGCAGGACAGTTGGCTCGGAACTGATCGGCCAGCCGTTCTCCGACCCGAAGTACTTCTGGGGCCGGCTGTCGGCCACGGCGCCGATGCCGTATAACGCCGCGGCTTCGGCGGGATCCAACCTGGGCCCCACCAATCCGGCGCTGACCGATGCCGCGCGCGCGCGCGTCGTCGCCCTGCACGCCGCGGATCCGGACAACCAGGCCCCCGTTCCGGTGGACCTGGTCACTGCCTCCGGCAGCGGGCTCGACCCGCACATCAGCCCTGCGGCCGCTGAGTACCAGGCGGCGCGCATCGCCCGCGCCAGGGGGATTCCGATCGAACAGGTGAAGCAATTGATTGCGGCAAATACCGAAACGCCGCTACTGTCGGTCCTGGGCGGTCCGGGAGTCAATGTCCTGAAGCTGAACCTTGGCTTGGATGCCATTGCACGGAAATAGCCCAGTGCCGGGACGCGGATGCGAAGCAGAACCGGTTTGCCAATGCCAGCATAGAGGGTGAGCCGACCGATGCCTGATGCCGAATTGCGCGAAGCCGGCTCGCGCCCCGACCCCGATGCCCTGCTCCAGATGGTGCAGGAAGAAGGCGCTCGCGCTTCGCGCGGCAAGCTCAGGGTCTACTTTGGCGCTTCCGCCGGGGTCGGCAAGACCTTCGCCATGCTCACCGCGGCGCGGACGGCGTCTGCACGGGGCACCGATGCTGTCATTGGCATCGTGGAGACCCACGGCCGCGCCGAGACCGAAGCGCTGATCGCCGGTATCGAGCGCTTGCCAATGAAGGACGTGCCGTACCGCGAGCGGGTTCTGCAGGAGTTCGACCTGGACGCGGCGCTGGTCCGGCGACCGGCCCTGGTCCTGGTTGACGAACTGGCCCATTCCAACGCACCGGGCAGTCGCCATCCGAAGCGGTGGCAGGATATCCAGGAATTGCAGGCTGCCGGGATCGACGTCTGGACCACGGTCAATGTGCAGCATCTGGACAGCCTGAACGAGGCGGTGGGCGGCATCACCGGCATCCGCGTCTGGGAGACCGTGCCGGACGTTGTGTTCGACAGCGCCGACGAAGTCGTGCTGGTGGACCTGCCGGCCGACGAGCTGCTGCGCCGGCTGAAGGAAGGCAAGGTCTATCTGCCGGAGCAGGCGCGACACGCGGCGCGCAACTTTTTCCGGAAAGGCAATCTGATCGCCCTGCGCGAGCTGGCGCTGCGCCGGACCGCCGACCGGGTGGACTCCGATGTCCGAGCATGGCGTCAGTCCGAAGCCGTTCAAGGCGTGTGGCGGACCCGGGAGGCGGTGCTGGCTTGCATCGGTAGTGGTGACGATGCCGAGCAGGTCGTCCGGAGTGCGCGCCGGCTTGCCGGCCAGCTCGATTGCGACTGGCATGTGGTGACCATCGCCACCCCCAGGCTGGCACCCCCGTCCGATTTCGCAAAGACTCGCCTGCAGACGGCCATGCGTCTCGCAGAGGAGTTGGGCGCACGCACCGAGACCCTGGCGGGCAACGACATGGTCCAGGCAATCGTGGGGTACGTGCGCCGCCACAACCTGACCAAGGTGGTCATCGGCCGGGCGCCGGCAGACTGGCGCCGGGGCGGCGCCTCCGTTGCGGAGCGGGCCCGCTCCCTTCTCGGCCTGGCCTTGACGCCATTTGTGAACGCGCCGGCCTGGCTGTTCGGCCGCCGCAGTTTTGCCGATGCGCTGGCGCTCGGGTGTCCGGAGATCGATATCATCCGCGTGGCGGCAGACACGACGCGGGTGGATCTTCGCCCGCGCCATGGCACTGAAGCGCCAGACGCCCCAGCGCCAGGCGACGGGGCCACGCGCAAAGATTATTTGTGGGCGGCGGCATGGTGCGCCGGTGCCACGGCACTGTCGGCCCTGGCATTTCCATGGTTCGACGTCGTCAACATTGCCATGCTGTTTCTGGCGGCAGTGGTCGGCGTCGCGCTTCGTCATGGCCGCGGACCGGCGGCGCTGGCTTCGGTATTGGCCGTGGCCGCCTTCGACTTCTTCTTCGTACCGCCGCGGCTGTCGTTCGCCGTCAGCGACGTACAGTATCTGCTGACGTTCCTCGTGCTGCTATCCGTGGGGCTGGTCATCGGGCAACTGACGGCCGGTTTGCGCGAACAAGCGCAGGTGGCGGTGCAGCGCGAGAACGATGCCCGCACGCTGTACGAACTGGCCCGTGAACTCTCCGCGGCGCTGGTGCCGAACCAGATTGTCTCGATCGCCAGCCGTTTCCTGCGTGCTGCCTTCGATGCCAATTCAGCCTTCTTCCTGGTTTCCGCGGAAGGCCGCTTGCTGCCGCCCGTGTCCGATGTCGAGCAGCATGACACCGGGGCGCGAACCGACTCGATCGACCGTGTACTGGCAGAGTGGGTATTCGATCACGGCCAGCCCGCAGGCACCGGCACGCATACCTTGCCCGGCAGCACCGTGCTGTATCTGCCATTGAAGGCGCCGATGCAGACCCGTGGCGTGCTGGCGGTCGAGCCTGCGGTATCACGCGCCTTTGCGCAACCTGCGCTACGGCGCCAGGTCGATGTGTTCTGCACGCTGATCGCGATCGCCATCGAGCGCTTGCATTACGTCGAAGTGGCGCAGCTGGCCTTGCTGTCGATGGAGTCTGAGCGCCTGCGCAGCTCATTGCTGGCCGCTGTCTCCCATGACCTGCGCACCCCGCTGACCAGCCTGATCGGCATGGCGGAAACCATGCAGCGCAGCGATCCCGGGCTGGCGCCGTCACTGGCCGAGACCGTGGCCGCCATGCTGGAACAGGCCAGGCGCATGCGGACCATGGTGGTGAATCTGCTGGACATGGCGAAGCTGCAGGGCCGGGAAGTCCGGATGAGCAAGGAGTGGCAATCGGTGGAGGAGCTCGTTGGCGCCAGCCTGGCTGCCATGCGCGAGGCGCTCGAGCACCACCGCGTGGTTGTCGTCGACTTGTCCCGGGTACCCCTGGTCGAATGCGACGCCGTGCTGATCGAGCGCGTGCTGTGCAACCTGCTGGAGAATGCCGCCAAATACACGCCTGCCGGCACGGAGATCCGGCTCTCGGCCGCGCCGGTCGACGACGAGATCAGGATTGCGGTAGAGGATGATGGCCCCGGCGTGCCCAAGGGCAAGGAACGGCAGATCTTCGAGAAATTCACGCGCGGTGAGCGCGAATCCGCGACCGCGGGTGTCGGCCTGGGTCTCGCCGTATGCGAGGCAATCGTGCAAGCCCATGGCGGGCGCATCTGGGTGGAACCCGCGCAACGCCCGGACCGGCCCGGCGGCCAGGCGGGCGCGCGCTTCCTGGTAGCGTTGCCGCGTGGAAATCCGCCGGCGGTGGAGCCGGAGCAGACTGATGCCTAGGGTCTCACGCAAGAAGAGAGGAAGTTGATGCCATTTGATTTTTCCCCGACAGTCCTGCTGGTTGAGGATGAGCCGCATATCCGGCGCTTTGTCCGCTCGACCCTGGAGTCCGAAGGTTGCACGGTGCACGAGGCGGAATCGCTCAAGCGCGGACTGATCGAGGCAGGCACCCGGCAACCTGACCTCGTCATTCTCGACCTGGGTTTGCCGGACGGAGACGGGGTGCGATTGATCAGCGAGATCCGTACGTGGACTGACGTACCGGTGCTGGTCCTGTCGGCACGTAGCGGAGAAGCCGACAAGATCGGTGCGCTGGATGCCGGCGCGGATGACTACCTGACCAAGCCCTTTGGCGTCGGTGAACTGGTCGCGCGCCTGCGCGTGCTGCTGCGCCGGCATGCCAGGGCCAACGCTCGCGGTTCCCACCAGATCCTGTTCGGCGACGTGCAGGTTGACCTGGCCAGCCGCGTCGTCACCCGTTCGGGACAGGCCGTGCACCTGACGCCGATCGAGTATCGGCTGCTTGCGGTTCTGATCGCCCACCGCGGCAAGGTGATGACGCACCGGGAGATGCTGCGGGAGGTGTGGGGACCCTCCCAGGCCGAAAGCAGCCAGTACCTGCGCGTCTATATGGGACATCTGCGGCACAAGCTCGAAGCGGACCCGGCGCGGCCCGCCCACTTGCTGACGGAAATCGGGCTGGGCTACCGGTTTGCCGGGTAGCGCCGAAATCCAGGCGCATTGATTGGATTTGTACGCGGGCACCGCGGCTTTTGATACCGTTTTTACGCGTCAGGCCATATCGTGGCGAGGCTCCCTGCAACGGGGATTTTTTCAACTCTCGCCACAACAACAATGACTGACCTGCGCCAAACCGCGGCCACGCTGCTCGCATGTTCCGCATCTTCCATCTTCCTCGCTGCCATGCCGGCCATGGCGCAATCCCAGCCAGACGCCGCGCCGTCCCCGCATACGTTCACGGCCAACGTGTCGCTGGTCTCGGACTACCGCTATCGCGGCATCAGCCAGACCAACCTGCGCCC
>NZ_JBYTAG010000079.1:0-31678 GCF_058787995.1 Cupriavidus sp. FW305-27 | reverse complement strand
AGGCCTCCAGCCAAGATACGGGAATCCGCTATCATAAGCCTTTTGGTTATATAGATTTGCGATGTTATTTCCAGTGGTTATGAGGCGCCACTAGCGTTCCGCCGGGACCCTCCGCTAGACTGGCTGGCCCTTCAGCGATTGCCGAGATCCTGTATGGCTACTGTCGAGCGTACCGCTTACCCGCGTTTTCCGAAGGTCTTCTCCACCAAGGAACTGCAGGCGTGCTACACGCCGGACGCCGAGGAACTGGATTGGGCCGCTCGTTCCACCCGCGGCCAGGGTGCGCGTCTTGGCTTGCTGGTGCTACTGAAGGTCTTCCAGCAACTGCATTACTTCCCCAACCTGGACAGCATACCGACCGCCGTGATCGACCATGTGCGCGCCAGCGCCGGACTGGATCCCAATGCGGCGTTTGGCTATGACCGAAGGCTGTCTCCCATGCTGTACCGTCATTACACAGCGGTGCGCGAGTTTCTGGGTGTCCAGCCCTATATCGGCAGCGATGCGAACGAGACCGCTATTCGCGCCGCGCGCGAGGCAGCGGAATCCATGGATCAGCCGGTGGACATCATCAATGCCACCATTGACGCGCTGATCCTGCACCAGATCGAACTGCCGGCCTTCTCCACATTGGACAGCATCGCCGGGCAAGTACATGCGCGCACGCAGACCGCGCTGTTCCGGCGTGTCGCGCGGCGCCTGTCTGATGAGGAGAAGCAGAGGCTGGACCGGCTTCTTACCCGAGAATTTACCAACCGCCTGACCACCTACAACAACATCAAGCGTCACGCGCGCCGCCCATCCCGCAAGCATCTCAACCTACTGATTGAACACCTGACCTTACTCGACGGTCTTGGCGATTTCTCTGGCACGATCGCAGGCGTGCCAGCCTCGAAGCTGCGCTCCCTCGCCAGCCAGGCGATGAGCCTGGACGCGGCCAATCTGCGGGAAATCCTGCCTGAGAAGCGCTACACGCTGATCGTCGCCTTGCTCAACCACATGCGCGTGCGCACCCGGGACGATCTCGCGGAAATGTTCATCCGCCGCATGGGTGCCATCCACAAGCGGGCGAAGGACGAAATGGAGCGCATCCAGTCGCGCCAGCGCGCGCAGATGGAAAAGCTCGTCACGCTACTCGACGGCGTGGTCGATATCGTCGCCGACGGCCAGGACGACGCGCAGATCGGCGCGCAGGTGCGGCGCTTCCTGGCGCCGTCCGGTGATCTGGACGCCTTGCGCGAGAGCTGCGCCGAAGTGCGGGCCTTCAGCGGCAACAACTACCTGCCGCTGCTGTGGCGGCATTTCCGGGCGCACCGCTCGGTGATGCTGCGCCTGGCGCAGGTGCTGGAGTGGGAGTCGACCAGCCAGTCACGCACGCTGCTGGCCGCGCTGGACGTGGTGCTGGAAAACGAAGCGCTGCACCGCGAGTGGATCGCCGCCGAGGTGGATCTCAGCTTCGCTTCGGAGCGCTGGAGGAAGCTCGTGCGCCGCCCCCACGACCAGGGCGCGTCGACCAACCGGCGCTATCTGGAGCTATGTGTGCTCTCCCACATGGTGAACGAACTGCGCTCCGGCGACCTGTGCGTGGTGGGCTCCGATGCCTTTGCCGACTACCGGGCACACCTGCTGCCCTGGCGGGAATGCGAGCGGCGCCTGCCGGAGTACTGCGCCAAGCTGGACATGCCGGCCAACGCGCAGGACTTCGTCGCGCATCTGCGCCAGTGGCTGGGCGAGGCGGCACGCACGCTGGATAGCAGTTTTCCCGACAAACGCCAGCACGTGACCATCGGCCAGGACGGCGAGCCGGTGCTCAAGCGCACTGTCGCGCGCGAGATTCCGGCGAGCGCGGTGGCGTTGCAGCAGGCGCTGATCCGGCGCATGCCTACACGCAACCTGCTGGACGTGCTGGCGAATATCGAGCACTGGACTCACTTCACGCGGCACTTCGGCCCACTCTCCGGCAGCGATCCCAAGATTCGCAATGCTGCCGAGCGGTACCTGCTGACCATCTTCGCCATGGGCTGCAACCTCGGACCCACCCAGGCGGCCCGGCATATGCGAGACCGGGTGACACCCCACATGATGTCGTTCGTCAACCGCCGGCACCTGAGCCTGGAGCGGCTCGAAACCGCGCAACGGGAACTGATCGAGCTGTACCTGCGACTCGACCTGCCCAAGCATTGGGGGGATGGCAAGACCGTGGCGGCCGACGGCACGCAGTACGACTTCTACGATAACAACCTGCTGGCCGGTTATCACTTCCGCTATCGCAAGATGGGTGCGGTGGCCTACCGGCATGTGGCCGACAATTACATCGCGGTGTTCCGCCATTTCATTCCGCCCGGCGTGTGGGAAGCCATCTACGTGATCGAGGGGCTGCTCAAGGCAGGGCTGAGCGTCCAGGCCGATACCGTGCATGCTGACACCCAAGGTCAGTCGGCCGCCGTGTTCGCCTTCACTCACCTGCTTGGCATCAACCTGATGCCGCGGATTCGCAACTGGCAGGACCTTAAGCTCTACCGCGCTGACGCCGATGTGAAATACAAGCACATCGACCGGCTATTCTCGGACACTGTCGATTGGGATCTGATCGCCTTCCACTGGCAAGACCTGATGCAGGTCGCGCTATCGATCCAGGCCGGAACGATTTCTTCGCCGCTCCTGCTGCGCCGATTCGGCTCGGAAAGCCGCCGCAACCGCCTGTTCCTGGCCGCACAGGAACTCGGCAAGGTCGTGCGTACGGTGTTCCTGCTCGACTGGATCGGCAGCCGGGAGTTGCGCCAGGAAATCACCGCCACCACCAACAAGATCGAGTCCTACAACGGCTTTGCCAAGTGGTTCTCGTTCGGCGGCGACGTGCTGGCGGAGAACGATCCCGACGAGCAGCAGAAGCGCTTGCGCTACAACGACCTGATCGCCTCGGCGGTGATCCTGCAGAATACCGCCGACATGATGCAGGCGCTGCGCGCCATGGTGAAGGAAGGCATCCGCATCAAGGTGGCCGACATAGGGATTTTGAGTCCCTATCTCACCAGCAATATCAAGCGCTTCGGCGACTACAAGTTGAACCTCGAGCGGGTGCCGGAGCCCTGGATCCGCGATAGCCTATTTGCCGGTCCCGCCCATTCTGTCCGCCGGCCGCGCCATGCCTGACACCCGCACCCCCTATGGCAAGTTCGACGCCGCGGCATTGGCAGCGCTTCGCGAGACATTCGACACGACGGCCATCTTGTGTCTGGTGGACCAACTGGATGCCATCCGCGCTCGCTACGGCGCCCCGAGCGGGCTGCGCGACGATCTGCTGCGCCTGCACGGCATGGCACACACGGTCATGAATGGCGCGGGCCTGGCCTACGCGACGACGGGTCCCACGCTGCTTGATCAGGCCGATGAGGTCTTGGACGAGCTCGACGACTGGATTGCTATGCTCAAGCGCGCGGTGCAGGCGCTTGAGCCCTTGCAGCGATTGCGTGCGGCATGAGGCCTGATCGCCAATCTGGCGAGATCGACATGCCATGGACAGCGGTTGTTCGCCGGCGCACGCACGGGATTGCGCCCCTGGCCAGAGGAAGCGGCCACGCAGCAGGCATGCAACGCTGGCGCTGGCTGACATTGCATCTCATTGCGCTAGACTGAACCTCCAAATGACTGGCACCATCGTCCTGATCTTTCTCGTGGTCTACTTGGATCGGACGATGTCCCGGTCAGGATCGCCCTGGCGAATCCGCACCAGGACCTGTCGGTAGCTGGCATCCGCTGGTGACAGGAGTAAAAGTTGCGAAAAAAATCACCCGCAAGGTTTAGGCCGTGCCTCAGGTCAGAGGTTTGGCGGCGGCTACGATCATCCAGGCATGGCTTATCCCTTAGTGGACAAGCCAAAACGAAAATGGGCCCTGACTACATTGGTCAGGGCCCTGTCTGGCTACTGCAGATACTGCTCCCCTCGAGTCTGAAGGAAATAGTAGGAAGTACGTCCGTCGATTTCCAGTCCAATTGCCTCCGGCATCCGAGGGGTGGCGGGGCAGCCGTTTGATGTGGTAAGGATGGGCACGCCACACAGCCAGTCGGAAGCTATGGCGTCTGGTCGCGTGGATCGTTTGCCGAAGGGTTCCCGACTGACCTCTTGCGGCCAGCCGACCTGCAGGAGGAATCACCTGAACTCGCTCGACTGACGGAAGGCGACGAGATCGTCAGTGACTACCGCTGCCTTAGATCGTAGACAGTCCATTGAGGGCCGTCATGGGTGCGGTCACCAAGAGCACTTCATAGAATTCCGGTGCCACGGATTTGAATACTATTCTTGGAGGTGCTTAGCTTCGCAGGCGCGTGGCGAGCACTCGATCCAGGTGCGAAATTTGGCGTTGAATGAGCTCGCGTCTACGTCGGCGGCGCGCTGAGACGATGGTCAGCACGCATAGCATGAAGCTGAGGCCAACTACGAGGGCAATGGTAGCGAGGGAGTTCATTTGATGTTTGCCTTGACGATTTCGGCGTCCAAGCCTGGAATCATAGAACCCGAACTCCTGGATGCTTAGGTCGAAATAAGACCTTATTCGGTGCAAAGGACTACTGCAAAACGCGGTAATTTGTGCTAGTAGTCCTGTTTCTCCTTTGTCGACGAGTTCGCACCGGTGCCGGCTCGTCGTGGAAAGCGCTTACGGGGAAAGGCGCGCCTCCGCTCCGTCACGCGGCGCCTGTCGGTAGGCGGGCGGCGGCCGAGAGACTCGGCTAGACGTGCCGTGATCGGATTGACGACGCCAGCCGCTGCATCCGGAGGGACACGCTCACGTGTCTCATAGAAGGCATTGACTCTCGCGTTTGTAATCGTGGACGAGGGCTTCCAACATCAGCCACTGCGACTGTAGGGCGCGTTTGAGGAGGGACGTGATGGCCAGGTCAAAGTGCAATCCGGCCTCCGTCAGCGCGCGACCGGCCCGCTGGGGCCGCTAACGTACTGCGGCTCCCGCGAACGGACAATACGTGCTGCTCCACTCGAGTACAGGCGGTTTACCCTGTTTACGTCTTTGACGCTGGTTAGTTCTGGAATATCGGCCGTTATAACGCTGCTCGCTTCCGATCGAGTAACACTGCGCGCTGAAACGGCGTCTGCTGCGTGCTTAGCTCTATCGCACACACCTCGCGGCAAGATTCGCCGCCTGGCACGAATTCACCGAAGTGGCCAAAACCCGTCAACTGCCCCCCCGCGGCAGAATAGATGTCGCCCCGATAGAATTTGAACCCTGGGGGCGATAAGAGATAGAAGTGGCTCGTTACGGACAAGAATTCAGTGCGACACGTGTCGCCGTCGGCCGCGCGTCAAGCGGCATGTAGTAACTGATGGCAAAGCTCATCCTTGCCTTGTCACAGTTGTCCGGTAGTTGAGGATGACACCGTGACCTGCTGTACGACCAGTAGTTGCCTACCCAGACATGCGCGACGGGTAACCATCGGGTATGAAGCTTTGGGGACAATGTACTTCTCGTAAGACGGTTTTCTTGGTGACAAGGATGAACCGACACTGCCAGCAGCCGCGCGGTGTGAAGGCTAGGCAAGTTCCGCATGCACAACGTAAGTGAACCGTCGCCAGAATCTTCGTGATGTCCAAGGAGCCAAAGCTGCTGTCAGGCTCTGACCAAAATGGTGGGTGGCCGGCTATTCCCCTTGAATATGGGAATACGTCGTCGAGGTGCCACCGGAGAATAGACGGGTGCTAAACGGATAGGCTCGCGTAGTCTTACGAGTCGGTAGGGATGGGAACGTGGTAAGCCCGATTCCTCGCCACTGAATCAGTGTATCGAGTTGGCGGCAGGCGACCCGCGAGGGAAGCTCTTGGGGGAGCGGGTAAGAGAACGCGGAGAAAGCGAAAGGCATGCTGTAATGGTGTGCATAGGGGTTCAAACTTTGCCCCGACCTGGAAGGGTGCAGACTTCCGCGAAGTGTGGCTGTCGCAAACCAGTATCTGAGGTTCGACGTGGGGGAAGCTTGGAAGAAGCTGCGTCATAGCAGTTCAGCGCCCTCGTCTCAGTAGCGAGAAGGACCAACGATATGACGAATGCGAAGGGCTTGTGCAAGACGAAAAGCCCGGTATCACCAAGTTGATGCTTTAGCTGTGCTTGAGCCGTATGCGGTGAAAGTCGCTCGTACGGTTCTTTGGGGAGGGAGCAGCGGAGACGCTGCTCTCTTACCCGCTAGGACCGGGCGGTAGCACGGTTGTTACCGCCGGAGAGTGCGGCGGTGGAAGTGGTTTCAAGGGAATTGGGTGTGGCAGTGGCCACGCTGGAGCGCTGGCGTGCGGACGCTATGTCCATGCCCGCTCGCGAGCGGGCATGGACAGCGGCGGCCAGGTTTGAGGCGGTACTGGCGACGGCTGCGATGGACGAGGCCAGCAAGAACGCCTGGTGCCGTGAGAACGGTGTGTATCCGCAGGAGTTGGAGCAGTGGCGCACTGCCGCCACGCAGGCGCTGGCTGAGCCCGAGGATGCGCGCGCCACCCAGCGTGAGACAAAGGCCGATCGGCGCCGCATCAAGGAACTCGAGCGCGAGCTGCGCCGCAAGGAGAAGGCCCTGGCCGAAGCCGCCGCCCTGTTGATACTCTCAAAAAAGCTCGAGGGGATCTTCCCGAAGGACAAGGACGAGGACGCATGATCGGCCTGGAAGATCGCCAAACGATGGTCCGCCATATCGAAACCGCTCACGCAGGCGGTGCTCGCCTGCGCCTGGCCTGCGAGGTAGCTGGCATCACCGTGCGCACGCTGCAACGCTGGAAGGCCCACGATGGCTTGGTGGTCGGCGACCGCCGCCCCGGGGCCGAGCGGCCCACGCCCGCGCATGCGCTGAGCATCGAGGAGCGCGAACGCATTCTGGCCGTTGCCAACGAGCCGCGCTTCGCCGACATGCCGCCGGCGCGCATCGTGCCCATGCTGGCCGATGAGGGTGCCTACCTGGCCAGCGAATCGAGCTTTGGTCGGGTGCTGCGCGCCCATGGGCAGACCCGGCATCGAGGACGCGCCAAGGCACCGCGGCAAAGCCGCCCACCTACCACGCACGTGGCCACGGGGCCGCGCCAACTGTGGTGCTGGGACATGACCTACCTGCCGGCCGAGGTCGCCGGGCGCTGGTTTTATCTCTACCTCATCCTGGACGTGTACAGCCGCAAGATCGTGGGCTTCGAGGTCCACGATCGGGACGACGCCAACCACGCAGCGCATCTGGTCAAGCGCACGGCGCTGGCCGAGGGTATTCACGCCATGGCGACCAAGCCGGTGCTGCACGGGGACAACGGCGCCACGCTCAAGGCCACTACGGTGCTGGCGATGTTGCACTGGCTGGGCGTCAAGCCCTCATATTCTCGCCCACGCGTGAGCGACGATAACGCGTTTGTAGAAAGCCTCTTCCGCACGGCCAAGTACCGTCCGGAGTTCCCGTCCAAGGGCTTTGCCGATCTGGCCGCGGCGCGCACCTGGGCGGCCCACTTCGTCCACTGGTACAACTATGAACACCGGCACAGCGGCATCCGCTACGTGAGCCCGGCGCAGCGGCACGCCGGACAAGACGACAAGATTCTCGCCGCGCGCCACGCGCTGTATGTTCAGGCCCGTGAGTGCAACCCGCGTCGCTGGTCATGCAACACGCGAGACTGGTCGCCAATCGACACGGTCACGCTCAATCCGGAGCGCGAGATTGCCGTGCCCACCGGTATCAAGCCAGGCGCCGAAAACCAACGTTTGGCTGCATGAATGAGGCGACATCTACCTTGACGCGCGCCGCTGCGTTCTGAGCAGTGGGCCCACAATGCCACTGCCTGTCCCGCTATCGACAAGGCTGCGCTAGCGACTCGTTGAGCTTGTCGCAGTTTTTCCGCCAGTTACTGTCCTGTGAATTTCTGGCAACTAGCGTAAAACACTCGTCCATATTTTTAGACGGACGACTGCCGTTTCAATCCACTTCGAAAAAAATCCCGCATCGGGAGTGTATGCGGGAAGCGCCAAACGGGGTAAGGCGCTTGGTAACTAAATTATTTACTGAGCAGTCAAAAGTCAGGTTATAAACGCTCCCTCGGGTCCGGTAAATTAAAAATGCCCGGCATATTTAATCTCCACTGCGATCTTTTGCAAGAAATTTACGGCGATGCTGTAACTCAGAACACGGGGCGCAAAAATCACGAGTGATGTTATATTTTCAATGGCTTGCGATTTTGTTAACGCTTTGTTACAGTCTATAAAAAATAAATTTATCCTACTGGGACATCGTTGAAGCTCCGGACTAAGGGTCCCTGCCCTCTGCGCGGAAGGACTCTAACTCCGTAGGGAACTACAGAGTCAAGCAGGTGGGTTACACGATTGGTCAATTGGCGCAGCAAGCGGGTGTCGGCGTTGAGACGGTCCGCTACTATCAATCCTTGGGCTTACTGGATGTGCCCAATACGCCACTTGGCGGGCAGCGCCGTTATGAGGACGCTCACCTCCGACAACTACGTTTAATTCGTCGTGCCCAGACTTGTGGGCTTTCCCTTGCTGACGTCGGGATTCTTGTTGGGCAGGATTCCTCTTGTCAGACAATCTGTGGCGTGATCGCAAGGCGTCTAGCGATGATCGAAGCCAAGCTTTCCGAATTTCAGACGATGAAAGCCGAGTTGCATGGCCTTCTGAATCAATGTTCCAATGCAGCTCCTGACTCCTATTGTCCGGCGCTGGACCATCTTGCGAATAAAACACGTAGCTAATGATCCGAAACTCCTCCGATCCTGGTTGTCGAGGATGTGCTAATGACCTTTTACTCGGCAGGCATGCATTTGATTAAGCTGTTGCGACGGCCTTACCTCTTGGCGGCCACGCTGGTGGGCCTAGTCAGTGTGTCGCTGGCAATATTTGTGCTCGACATGAACCATGAGGACACGCTGGCCCGCTATCAACGTGGCCAAGCGTTGCGAGTAGGGTACGCCATCGAAGAACCATTCGCGATGGTCGAAGTAGATGGCAGAGTTACCGGCGAGGCGCCGGAGGTCTTGCGTCATGCTTTGCGCTCCCTCGGCAGGGAGAATGTGGTATGGCTGCAGGCGGATCTCGCTAGTCTCATTCACGAACTCGAAAGCGGTCGCATTGACATCATCGCCGCCGGCATGTTCGTCACGCCTGCGCGCGCGCAGCGCGTGCTCTTCACTCGCCCAACGGCAACAATTCAACCAGGCTTGTTGGTTCGTTATGGGAATCCTCTTCATCTTCGTTCGCTAAGCCACATAGCAGCGCAGCCGACCGTGAAGTTGGCCGTTATCGACGGCTCCGTCGAGCAGCAGTTGGCACATAAAGCAGCACTGTCGGAAGCGCAAATTCAAGCCTTTCCGGACGCGGCTGCAGCGGCGGGCGCAGTTAGAACAGGCCTTGCAGATGTTTTTATGCTTTCTTTCGTATCGCTGCATTTTTTGGTCACAAGAGCAGAGGCTGGCATATTCGAACTCGTCGCGCCGGATACCACGCGCGACGGGAATTTCGCCGGCCTGCCGGCATTTGCCATGCGTCTGGAAGATAAGCGACTGCGAGATGCTATCGACAATGCATTGGCGGACTTCTTGGGTAGCCCCGCGCATCTGGAACTGATGCGGCGGTTCGGCCTTCTCGACGACAATATTGCACTTGCACCGGGCATCTCGGGATAATGACCAGGCATCCGAACCAGTTTCCGGGTCCTGCGCCACTTTTGGTTGCGCTCACGTTGTTCGCCTGCATAACGATGGCGCTGATGACCTGGTCAAATTACCGTTCCGATCAGACATTGCGTGAAGGCTTGATTGCCCTCGACCGTCTATCTGAGAGCCGCCGCGCGGCCACTGCGGCCGAGTTGCACCTGGAGCGTATCCTAAATGGCGATCCCTCCTCGACCCGGGGTCTGCTGATTGCAAGTCTCGCTCGTGCGCGTGAGGCCGGCCATGGCCTTGTGAAAGGTAACGGAAAACTTGCTGATTTCGCCGTCACGCAGGGCTCCACCGTCCGCATCGACGCGACCGCGATCGCTTATGGTGACAAGCTCGAGACGATGGCTGGTGCTATTCGTCAGAGGCTCGCTAATCCACGTAGTACTACGCAGCTCGAATTGCGGATGCATTACAGAGCGGTCGAGCAAGCGGCGTCAGAAGTGGAGAGCATCCTGCTTCGAGAGATCGCTGCCCGGCGTAGCGCATTGCATCGGCTCGATGCATTGAATATCGCGCTTGTCGGCCTGCTGACACTGGTCCTGTTTGCGTTACTCGCGCGAACCGAGCGACGTCATGCCTGTGCTCTGGAAGAGCTCTCCAAGAGGGAGTCACATCTACGCGCCTTTGTCTCGGCGATGCCTGGCGTATCATTTCTACTCGATGCTGAGGGGCGGTATCTTGGAGTATTTGGCAGCGACACCGAGCTACTTCTTCAGCCAGCCACGGCCATCCTGCAACGCAGGATCACGGATATCTTGCCGGCAGACGCCGCTGACGGCTGCCTCAGTGTCGTCAGGGGAACGCTCTCGAGCCGACGCACTACGGCATACGAATACCGGTTGACAATCGATGGAAGCGAACGCTGGTTCGATGCCCGCGTTGCTCCGATTGGTAATACCGACAGCGTGATCTGGCTGGCTTGGGACGTCACCGAGCGGCACGGCGCCGAACAGCGTGTGCGTGAACTGTCTCGCCTATACGGCTTCCTAAGTCACGTGAACCAGGCAAGCATGCACGCGAGCACGCGGGAGATGCTGTTTGAGCGTGTGTGCGATGCTGCGTTGCGATTCGGCGGATTTCGCCGGGCCTGGATCGAAGCGATCGATATTGTCGGCATAACAACGCGCAAGGCAGACACTAAGGCCACCGTCCCTGATTCGGTCGATCTCCGCAACGGCGATCCGATCGATGCCTGGAGCCGCGGGGAAGTCGTTTATATCACCGGCTTTCGGGATGGTGACATCGCTCCGAATTGGGCGGTCGGAGACTTGACGGGTGGCATGAGCGCCTGCGCCGGGATTCCATTGCGGTGCGATAAGGAGCTGATCGGTGTGCTCCATCTCGCCAGCGACGTGCTTGATCTCAAACGTAGCGAGGAAGTGGATCTGCTGCGAGAGATCGGCGGCGACATCTCCCTTGCGCTGACTCGCCTCAATATTGTCGCCAAGCATGCTGCACAGGCCGCCCGGATTCACTTGCTGGCAGCAGCCTTAGAAAGCTCGCGAGACGGCATCATCATCACGGATCTGGATACCCGTATCGTTTCCGCCAACCGCGCGTTCAGCAGTCTAACTGGCTATGACGAGGTCGAAGCAGTAGGCCATCCCCTCAGTCTTCTGCGCTCGGGCATGCACCCGGTCGAATTTTATCGGGAGATGCACGATACGCTCGCGCGCGAGGGCTACTGGCAAGGGGAAATTTGGAATCAAAGCAAGAGCGGCAAGGTACTGCCACACTTCCTGTCTATCAGCACCGTCACAGGCGACAACGGGAAGGCTGAGCATTATGTCACCGTATTAACCGACTTGACACGTTTGAAGCAGGCTGAGAATCGGCTGGACGCCCTGACTCATTTCGACCCATTGACAGATCTGCCGAATCGTCTCTTGATTCGTGCGCGCTTAGAGCAATCGCTTGCCGTCGCGCAGCAAGGCGGACGTCGCCTGGCAGTACTATTCATCGATATTGACCATTTCCAAACCATCAATGATGGACTCGGTCACGCAGTAGGTGATGAATTGTTAGTTGCCGTCGCACAACGTCTGCAGGCTCAGATGAGATCTCACGACATCCTCGGCCGGCAAAGCGGAGACGAGTTTGTGGTGGTTCTCCATGACATCGAAGTCGTCAGGGGGGCGGATGAGTTCGTCCGTCAACTCATTGAGGTCTTTTCTGCGCCATTCTGCTTGCCGACGGTCGGCGAGTTGTTCGTGCAGGTTAGCATCGGCGTTGCGGTCAACCCAGAGCATGGCAGTCATGCTGCGGAGTTGATCCGGAATGCGGAAGCCGCCATGCACGAAGCGAAACGCTCAGGTCGTGCTACCTGGCGTACCTATGCCCCGGGCTTCACCTCTGCGGCGAACTCTAGACTGGCCCTAGAGGCGCGCTTGCGGCGAGCGCTACGGCAGGGGCTGTTCGAACTACACTACCAGCCGCTGGTCAACTTGGAAGATGGCAAGGTCATCGGGGCCGAGGCCCTGGTTCGCCTGCCGCGGGACGGCGGAAGCGACGTCGGCCCGTCCGAGTTTATTCCCCTGCTGGAGGACACCGGTTTAATCTTGCCGCTCGGCGCGTGGGTCCAACGCGAGGTCTGCCGTCAAGGCAGACAATGGCTTGATGAGGGCAAAGCAATCGATGTGCTTGCCGTCAACTTGTCCGCTGCGGAGATTCGTAGCGGTCATGTCCAAGGGCAGTTGCGGGACATACTCGCAGAGACAGGTTTCCCGCCAGAACGATTAGAGCTTGAAGTTACAGAATCTGGCCTGATGTCGCGCGGCAGCCAGGCGGTGGAGTTTCTGCGCAGTCTGAAATCGCTGGGTATCAAGTTGGCCCTCGACGATTTTGGCACGGGCTACTCCTCGCTAGCCTATCTAAGGCGCTTCCCTGTTGACAAGTTGAAAATTGATCGCAGCTTTATCCGGTATGTACCGGACGAAACCGGAGACATGCAACTGGTGGCCACCATTGTCGCGATGGCAAGGGGTTTCGGTCTGCGCGTACTAGCCGAAGGCGTAGAAACCGAAGCCCAGCGGCTCTTCCTGAAGAAACTCGGGTGTGACCTTTGGCAGGGGTACCTGTGCAGCCCGCCGTTACCAGCAGCAGCCTTTGCGGACCGCTTTCTTTCCTCGACAGGGGCTCCGGATGGGAAGCCGTAGGAATATTGCCACTCTCCCCGGTCCATTTCGGGGTGGGCGTGATTGCCATGACCCATCGACAAGCGAAGCGTTGGCTGCGTGTAAGAGTAAAAAGGCGAGTGGCGTCCGGGGTGCGGAGCCACGAAGGCGTCGAGGCATCCTTGCGAGACAACGAGCAGTCCTTGATTGTTAAGACAATCAATATATCATTGAGTCTGGCCCTTGGCAGACTCCGAGCAACATGGCACGATCCATCGAATTTGATCGAGATGAGGTTATGGCGCGTGCAGTAGACGCCTTCTGGCGCTATGGCTACGAATCCTTGCCTGCGCACGTCCTCGCAGGGGAGATGGGCGTGTCAAAGTCTTCCCTTTATAATACTTTCGGGTCAAAACGGCAGCTGTTTTTGGAAGCCATCGAGATTTATGCAAATGCAAAAGCTCTCGCCATACGAAATGCTTCCGAGGCACAGCGATTGCAGGAACAACTTCGAGGGATCCTTTTGCATATTGTAAAAGACAATGATGGCGGCCGTGGATGTCTCCTCGTAAATACTTCCATAGAATTTGGCTCACATGATCCCGAGGTGCGTCGGTTAGTCCGCGCCGGATTCCAATCCATTAAGGCTGCGTTCGAATTTCTATTCATTGCCGGCCAGCGATCTGGGCAATTTAAAAGAGATATAGATCCCGCAATCTGGGCGATGACCCTAATTGCTGGCATTGCGGGGCTGCGGGTGCTGGCAAAAGCAGGTTACACAGAGCGTCAATTATCCCCTGTTATTGATAATCTTATGCGCATTGCAGCATAATTTTTTGCGTCTTTTTGGACCGCATCGACCAGAATCAACAATACCCTACTTGTGCACTAGGTGACTCGATGACTCTATGCGCCCGTCTCTCCTTGCCTCTTGTGACCGTGGATACAGCAAGCACCAATGCCAGGGATATTCTCGACGGTGTTAGAGACGAAGTTGGCAGTATTCCCAATATGTATGCGGCGATGGCAAACGCACCGGGGTTGTTTGAGGCATACCTTTACAGCTACACCCAATTCCGCCTGGAATGTTCTCTGACGCCACTGGAACAAGAGGTGATACTTCTGGCGCTATCCGTTGCCAACGGCAACCCCTACTCAGTGGCGATGCATAGCGGCATCGCCACTACAGTCGTCAACGTGTCCCCAGACGTTGTCAATGCAATTCGTGATGGGGAGGACCTATTGGACGCAAGGCTTCGCGCGCTGGTTGGATTCACATATGCAATGTTCTTCCATCGAGGGCGACCGAGCCCAATCGAGCTAAAAGCATTCCTCGATGCTGGCTATAGTCAGAAGAATGTCTTGGACATCATTCTAGCCATAGCAATCACGACGCTCAGCAACTATACCAATCACGTATTCGAAACGGACCTGGATGGCTGCTTTCGAGAATTTTCCTGGATTCCACCCCCTTAGTCTTCATATGCAATTGCGTCGTTAGCCATCCCATGTGGAAAAGAATTTGGTCCTTTCGCGTTATTCATCAGGAGACGTAGACACAGCATGAAAGGCGAAATCGATGCCAAGGAAGAATTTTATTATGAAAGTGCAAGTCATCGATGTTGATCGACTCGTTTTTGGTTTCAATAGGTTGAATTTCCTGGATTTCGCATGGTTACACGAACGGATGGTGGAAGCGAATCCGAAATTGGAGAAGGACCAGGCGCCTCGCTTCAAAGAGGTGTTCCCGGACCTTCCGTTCACGCCGGAGTGGCTGGCGCAGGCATGGTCACTATATACGTCTCATGCGCCACATCACGCGCGCGAACTTGGGCGTGAGGTTACCTTCCTGTACTTTATACTTGGGCTTCAGGACGCTTGGCCGAAGCAGACAGTTTACTCGGAAGCCGTATTGCGGATGGCCATGAAAAAAGGAAGGGAGCGCGCGCATCAGATAATAAATATTGTCACAATTTTTCACGAAAGCAACGGTGAATTACCCAGCTGACGCTGGCCAGTCAAATTGCGCGACTCACGCGCAGGTTGTAAATTATTTGCGCTGAAATCCGCACGTATAATGTCTTCTGACAACGCTGCTTCCTGTTACTCTCGATTGAGATCGCTGTCAGCAATGTCACAATACGTGCCTGGTTATCAAACAACGAGGGATCACACGAGGTTTCTGCTTCGCCGCCGCTGCACCCTGTCGGTGTGGTGTGAACTTGGTGTGCGGCAGCAATCTTGGAAACAAGTATGTTGGTGGCGCCCTCACGTTGTTTACCTAAAAATGGATTCCGGCAGGATGGCTAGAACACCTCCGCATATTGGACCCGTTGCAGCAGTTGATGAACAACCACTGCTTACGCTAGAACGCTGGCGGGTGTATGAGACAAATCGAGGTGATCGCCACTTCATCGGATATTGCGTGGAAACGCAGGATGGCCGTGTGACAACTGCGATTCTTTCGTTCAATGCTAGTACGAAAACCGGCGTAACGACGAGCGGGCGGCGATATTTTCTGAAAGGCTGGCCCTGCTTCGATAGCGATGCAGAGCATGTCTGGTCCTTCTACACATCGCAGAATGCGATAATAGAGACAAGAGATGTCAGTCTGGAATACTTGTCGTCAGACCCTTGATGGCCTGACTTCGAGTTCGACACTGCGGCCGCATGCATGAGAAGCTGGCTGTGGAAGCGATCGCACGTGCCCGCCGCGAGGCAGGGCGAGCCTCCGGTGGAGGCCAAGGCGATCATCATGCAGGGCGCTCCGCCGCTTTCGCGGCCTTGGCCACCAGCCGCAACCCCGTTCCCCCGTCGCCGGTGGACGGCCGTTTCACCTCGCCCCGCAAGCTCGCCGACCGGGTGGGCGGAAAGTTCTGCGGACGTTCCATACCATTGGAACACCCTCCGCGTCGTGGGTACCACTGTCCGTTACATTGGTCTAATCTTTCACTTATTCTCATACCCGGAATCGGGGGCGACATTTTGGACATAGTTTGGGACATATATTGCACGGCCGCCCCAATTGACTGAGGCAGTTCAATATTGCTGCGGCGAGCGGAACCTGGAGAACTCTTATGAAGTGTCCCCCAGTATTGGCGACCGAGGCAGAGCGACTAGAGGCGCTGTCCGGGTATGGGCTCGAAAGCGATAGACCGTTGCCCAGCCTGGACCCGGTGGTCAAAATTGCCGCACGTGTCTTCAGGATGCCTGTTGCAGCGGTGAACATGATCGGCAGCGATCATGTCTTCTTTGCGGCAAGCACTGGTCTCGAGGGTGCGCAAGTTGACATGAGCCGCGACGTTTCGTTCTGTGCGCATGCAATCACCCGGAATGAAGTCATGGTGGTGCCGGATGCCACGCTCGACGAACGCTTTTACGACAACCCATTGGTCACGGGGCCGACCAAGCTGCGCTTCTACGCCGGGGTCCCCCTGATGTCGCCGGATGGCCATGCCGTAGGAGCGCTTTGCGTGATTGATGGGCAGGCGCACCGCGATTTCTCAAAGGAAGACTGCGAGCGTCTGCGCGAGCTGGCCAAAATGGCAGGGGACAGGCTGGAGTTGCGCCGCGTCGAAATTGCTGCGCAGGCGGTGCGGCGGCGTTCCTCGGAGGCATTGACTGAGGACCAGCCCACTGCCTTTGTGCAGTTCGATGAACGACGGGCTGTCGTCGCCTGGAACGACGCTGCTGCTGCCCTGTTTGGATACGAGCCGAGCGAGGGCCCCGGTCGAGCCTTTGACAGCCTATTCCCCGCGCGAGAGAGGGCGACATTGCGCCAGCTGGTCTCGCGCGCGGAGGCCGGTTCGGTCAACGAACCATCCATGCTCTCGGAACTGCACGGCTTGCGCAAAGACGGAACGGGATTCCTTCTCGGGTTGTCCCTGACTTGCCTGCGCACGAACGCGAAGCTGACATACAACGCCCGTCTGCAGGATCTAACAGCGCTGCGGCGTGAGCAACAGGCGTTGCAACGGCTAGCGAACATCGACATCCTCACCCGGCTCGCCAACCGCGCGTGCTTCTATCGGTGTGTGGAAGAGACGCTCACGCTCGCCTTGCCGGCAGCAGTAGTCATGGTCGACCTCGATGGGTTCAAGGACGTCAACGCCACGCTTGGCCACGCGGTAGGCGATGGCATTCTCCGCGAGGTGGCTCGCCGCCTGGAGAAAACCGTGGGACCGAACGATACGGTCGCGCGGATCAGCGGGGACGAGTTTGCTATCCTGCTGCCGGAATGCGACAGTGTCGCGCAGGCGAAGGATGTCGCTCATGCCGTGATTGCCAACATGGCCGAGCCGATCACCATTGATGGACATGAGGTGCGGCTATCGGTCAGTTGCGGCGTGGCCATCGCGCCGCTCCATGCACGGGAAGCGCTGGAGTTGATCGGCAATGCGGATCTGGCTCTGTTCAAGGCAAAGAGCATCGGCCATGGGCAGTCGTTCGTCTTCACCACCGCGTTACGGCATGAAGCGGTCGCGCGGCGGCTCTACAGCCTCGAGTTGCAGCGGGCAGTCAGCGACGGCGAATTCGTGCTCTTCTATCAACCGCAGGTTCGGCTGGCCGACGGTTCCCTCACCGGTGCCGAGGCGCTGATCCGCTGGCTTCATCCGCAGCATGGTCTTTTGTCTCCTGCGGCTTTCCTGCCCGCGTTGGAAGAGGGGGCGCTCGCCGTGAGTGCTGGATCGTGGATTCTTGATGAAGCCTGTGCGCAGGCAGCGCTATGGCGCAGAAGTGGCGCAAAAGATTTCCGTATCGGCGTCAACCTGTGCGGCGCGCAGCTTCGTGCGGACGACCTGGATTCACAGGTCGTCTCGGCCCTGGAGCGGCATGGCCTGCCGCCGCAGGCGCTCGAGCTTGAGATCACCGAAAACATCGTGCTCGAGGGTGACGAGCGGGCCGTGGAAACGCTTCAGCGCTTGCGGGACCACGGCGTGGGGATTGCCTTCGACGATTTCGGAACCGGCTATGCATCGCTCAGCCTGCTCAAACGCTTCCCACTTACCCGGATCAAGATCGACCGTTCCTTCGTGCAACAAATACATGAATCAGATCGGGACGTTGCCATCGTTCGCGCGCTGCTCGACATGGCACGCAGTTTCGGCCTGGAGACGATTGCCGAGGGGGTCGAAACCGAAGAGCAACGTGACACTCTGCACCGCCTTGGGTGTGAAGAGGGGCAAGGCTATCTATTCGGTCGCCCCTTACCAGCGCTGCAATTTGCCGAAATGTTCGAAATCGGGCTATGCGTGAGTCGACTGCATCAATTGCCATGACGTGGTCGTCTGCGAGGTGTCGGCCGACGACTTTCCATTATTGATGGGATGGAAGTATCCGGTCGACCATGATGCCGTCCCGGCAAGTGTGCGGCGGACTGGAGGCGAGAGGCTCGCGCCCGGGTAAGTGGGCTAATCAGCATGCGCCTTGCGTCGGGCAGTGCATGGACCTGCACCCATTGTCTTGGATGTGTAACATTCCAAGTTTTCTCGCGCAGATCGTTTGGCAAAGGGAAGAACCGATGCTATAACGCACTCCTGAATCGTCGTTACATATCGTTACCAAAGTTACTGGATGCTATGGGGCGGGCGACGCGTTTGGGGTCTATCTGGCCCTCTTTGTAGGGCCAGTAGGGAAGAAGATGGAAGAACTTGGCAGATTTCTGGATGAGATAAGGGAAGTTAACCTCGCTTATCTGCTTCTCGCGCAGCAACTCGTGCGCGAGAACCAGTTAGAAGCCATGTACCGGCTGGGTGTTGGCAAGGAAATCGCTGACGTCCTTGCCAAGCTCACGCCTGCGCAATTGGTCAAGCTGGCGGCATCCAATATGGTCTTGTGCCGGTTCCGGTTCGATGACCATGCCTTGCTGTCGACGCTCACCCACAACCCGAAGGGCCATGAGATGCAGCAGATGCACGCTGCCATCTTGCTGGCCCGCCAGCCGGTGGAGTCCTTCAATTGAGTGCGCTGCTGCAAGCTGCCCCGGCCCGGAGCCTTGCGGCCAATCCGGTGACCGGCCGCAAGAGCGTGCTACAGGATGCCAAGCAGACCCAGCTTGCCATTGAGTTGATCGGGCTGGGCGCGCGCTTGCAGGTGTTGGAAGCCGAGACCACGCTCTCGCGCGATCGCCTGATCCGGCTTTACAAAGAGTTGCGCGGGATCTCGCCGCCCAAGGGCATGCTGCCATTCTCGACCGACTGGTTCACCACTTGGCTGCCAAATATCCATTCGTCTCTGTTCTTCTCCGCTTACCAGTTCATGGTGCAGCACGGCGAGGCGAGCGGCATCCGTACTGTGGTCGCCAGCTATCGGCTCTATCTCGAGCAAGTATCGCTGCTCGGCGGCGAGATTGTCTTAAGTTTCACCCGTGCCTGGACGTTAGTACGGTTTATGGAACGCAATATGCTGCAGCTTTCCACCTGCACCTGTTGCAGTGGGCAGTTCGTGACGCATGCATATGAGCCGCAGGCGAACTTTGCATGCAGCATGTGCCGCCCCCCGTCGCGCGCAGGCAAGACCAGGAAGCTCTCGCAGCGCACCGTCCTCAAGCTGATCAGCTGATCCGTAGCAGTCGACGCCAATGCCCCAAACAGACGCTTGTGCGATACCACATTGGCGGGCGCGGGACTGCAAAGGGGGCCGGGCGCAGGCTTTTTTGACGAGATTCCATCATGCCAGTAGCAGCCAGTCGCGCCGTCATACGGGCAGGCCCGCTTGACCTGGCGCCGCATGGGCGCGTTCTATCAATCAGTAGAACTTATCGTCTTTGGCAGCGCGGTGCTTGCTGCCTTAGTCAGCGCTATCGGCGCCGAGTAACCAGCTCCCACTAACAATATCCGGCGTAGTCTCGATCCACCCCGCAAGCATGGCAAGACCTAGACGGGCACCCGACGAGAAACTTTAGATATGCAAGCACGCCGCGGTCACCAGGAAGGCGGGCGCCCTCGCGAGCGATAGAGCCGGCTTGAGCAAATCACTTAAAGCACAAGAGCCATGTTGGCCAACATGGCCGCAGAAACAACATGATCAGTTCTCCCATATCCGAGACACGAGTCGCGCAAATAGCAAAGCGCCGGTATTACTTGCCAGGAATGGCACTTGTCATAGCTCTTTGGCTCGCGCTTGGAAGCGCTATTGGCTGGGATGCCGACTCCGAGATTCGCACAGCACAGCGCCAGACGGAGGCACTGATTGACGTGCTCGATGCACATACCACGCGACTGATGCGCGAGGCAGAACAATTGGCCAATCTTGTTGTATGGCAGGTTGAAAAGCATGGGGTGCAGCTTCCCATGGATGCGTATGTTAAATCTAATCGAGTCAAACTAGACGTTTTCCTGCAGATAGCCGTCATTGACCGACACGGAATCTTACGGTCTTCCACGGTGCCAGATTTCAAGCCGATCGATCTGTCTGACCGTGAGCATTTTCGTGTCCATCTCGAAAATAGCAACCGTGGGCTATTTATTGGCAAGCCTGTATTTGGCCGGGCCAGCGGCAAGCCATCGATTCAACTATCGCGCCGCGTTGAGAACGACGAGGGCGATTTTATTGGCGTGGTCGTTATATCGATGGACCCGGCGTATCTAACACAATTATACGATGACCTTCGGCTCGGCAGTCACGGGCTAGTCGCAGTCCTTGGTACGAATGACTATGTCATACGTGCACGACGCTCGGGACCCAAGGATGCAGTCGGTATGGTGGCCCCAGAGAATAGCGTTCTGCGTCAGGCGCTCAAGAGCGCGCCGTCAGGATCCTATCAGTCGGAAAGCTTTATCGATGGTATTGCTCGCATCACCAGTTATAAAAAGCTAAGAGATTATCCGCTCGTTGTTGCCGTGGGTTTCTCGAGATTCGAGTATCTGGCCGCGTTTCGTGCGCGCCGTGATTTTCTGTTGATTGCCGGTCTGTTGATGACCACGCTCATCCTCTTTGCAAGCATTCGGCAAGCAAAGCTATTGCGGCGTGTCGTCGTATCGAGTAACCAGGAACGCGCATCGAGAGAGCGCGAGGCGATGAAAGCGGAACGCGTAGAGGCGCTGTTTCAAGCCATCCCCGATGTCGCCTTCGGTCTATCCCCCGAGGGCAAGTTGGACGGGCTTAACCCGCATTTCCTGAAACTTCTTGCGGTCTCTAAGGAAGCAATCCGGAATGCGACGTCGGACGATATAGCGGCGGCCTTCTTTCGTAGCGACCTCAGCGCCGACCGCCTTGCCAAGCAGGGGGCCTTGGGAACTGCCCTGAACAGCCCCACGGGTGAACGTGAATGCCTGATTTTCCGGGTCAAGAATCCCACTGCGCTCGTGTACGAGGTTCGTCTTGAATCCCGCCGAGGCGGTGGTAGGGTGGTGTTGATTCGCGATATCACGCTGCAGACGCGCGTGCGCGAGAGCGAACGTGACCTCGACATTACGCTTCATGCCATCAACGATGCTGTCATCTCCACAGACGAGCAGGGACGTATCAAGCGGATGAATCCGATGGCCGAGCAGCTAACTGGCTGGCCGAAGCAGGAGGCGCTAGCTCGCCCCCTTGGTGAAGTACTTCGAATCGTCGGTCCAGACCCCCAGCGGGAGGTAATGGACCCGGCACAGGAAGTACTCGGTACGGGTGTCGATCTGCACTGGGACGGTCAAAGACTGTCGGCCGCCAATAGCAACATGCTTCGGGATGTCATGATCAGCGCTGCGCCGATCCGTGCTGAGGATGGCGATGTACGGGGTGTCGTACTCGTGTTGCGCGATGTGAGTCGCGAGCGCGCCAATGCCCGGGCGTTGGGGCTCAGCGAAACGCGCTATCGCCAGCTTATCGAGCTCTTACCATACTCGGTCTTCGTGCAACGGGCGGGGCGGATCTGTTATGCCAATCCAAAAGCGGTGGAGACGCTCGGGGCGCCGTCGCAAGCTTCCCTGCTGGAACGGGAGGTGCTTGGCTTTGTCCACTCGGATAGCCAGTGGCTCGTCCGAGACCGCATGCAGCAACTCCAAGAAGCACGAATAGCCGTGCCGACAGCCGAGGAAACATGGCTGAGACTCGATGGATCGATTCTGCAGTGCGAAGTGGCTGCCGCTCCATACGACTGGGATAAAGAACCTGCGGCGCTCGTGCTTCTTCAGGACATTAGCGCGCGAAAGAATGCGGAGGCCCAGCGTGACCGATTTTTTGAGCTGTCGCTCGATCTGCTCTGTATTGCAGGGATGGACGGCTATTTCAAGCGCGTCAACCCGGCATTCCAGCAGGTGCTTGGCTGGACAACGCAGGAACTCTTGGCTCGACCATTCAGGGAATTCATTCATCCCGATGATCTCGCAGCGACGCGCCGTGAGATCGAGCGGCACCTGGCCGGAAATCCTACTGAGCACTTCGAAAATCGCTATCTGTGCAAGAATGGTACGGTCCGTTGGCTTGCCTGGAAAGCCGTGCGGGCCCCAGACGGCCTCATCTATGCTACCGCGCGGGACATTACGGATAGCCGTAGGGTGCGCCAACAGCTGGAGGGGGCCAAGTCTGATGCGGAGTCGGCTTCAAGGGCCAAGAGTGCCTTCCTCGCGACGATGAGCCACGAGATCCGCACCCCAATGAATGGGGTCATCGGCATGGTCGAAGTGCTGGCTCAATCGCAGCTGTCCCATGATCAGTCGAATATTATCCGAACAATCCGAGAGTCGGCCGACTCGCTCTTGAGAATCATCGATGACATCCTCGATTTTTCGAAGATCGAGGCAGGCAAGATGGAGATCGAGCGAACCCCCATATCGATCCGTCATATAGTCGAGAGTTTATGCGGGTCGTTGATGCCGGTTGCTGGAAAGGCGGGAGTGCGACTAACCAATTTTGTCTCGCCAGCGATTCCTGATGAAGTCTTGTCGGACGGCACTCGCCTCCGGCAACTGCTTTATAATTTGATCGGTAATGCAATTAAGTTCTCTGGTGGTAGATCCGACCAAGCTGGACGCGTCGAAATTCGGGCAGAGACGGTTAGTGGTAACGGCGCCGCTATACAAGTTCGTTTCACCATCTCCGATAATGGTATCGGCATGTCCCAGGACACGCTAACAAACCTGTTCACGCCATTTACACAAGCAGAAGCCTCAACAACCAGGCGTTTCGGCGGGACCGGCTTGGGCCTTGCCATCTGTCATCGTCTCGTTGAACTGCTGAAGGGTGAGATATCGGCCTCCAGCCAGCTGGGTGAGGGCTCAGTGTTCAGTGCAACGTTGTCATTCGAGATGGCAGAACAACCAGCCCCGCCGCGTGATGCCGCATTACTTGGCATCGATTGTATTCTGGTCGAGAGCCGTCTATTTTCCGCGGAGGATGTTGGCATTTATCTCACTGACGCGGGTGCGAGCGTAAGGATTGTGCAAGAGTTTGCTGGTACGCTAAGTAATGAAAGAACGCGTGATTCAATACCGGTGCTTATCGATGATGGCATGAATGACGCATATCATCAAAATGATCATCTCGAGGATACGGATGTCAATCGAGATATTGGACGCGTGGTCATCACGCGCACAAAAGAGCGAATTTCCCGGGCCGAAGATGCTAATGTGGTTTTCTTGGGAATTGAGATGCTCGGCTATCAGTCACTTCAGGACGCCGTGGCAACGGCGGTCGGTCGGGTCTCCTGCCAGAAGACGTGCGGCGATAGCAGTCGCCAAGATGGCCCCCCTACCGGCCCCGAGGACGGGGATGACTTGGAGCCGCCAAAGTCCGGCTTGATCCTTGTCGCGGAAGACGATGCGATCAACCAGCAGGTCATTCTGCGTCAACTTGGCCTGCTTGGATATGCCGCCGAACTCGCCAAGGATGGCAAAGAAGCATTGCTGCTGTGGCGGAGCTGTCGATTCAGCCTGATCCTGACCGACCTCAATATGCCCGAGATGGACGGCTATGAATTGGCCACTGCCGTCCGGCACGAGGAGGGCCTTGGCTCGCGCATTCCCATCTTGGCGCTGACGGCGAACGCACTACAAGATGAGATGACACGGGCCAAGGCAGCAGGCTTCGATGGATACCTGACCAAGCCCTTGCACCTGAATTTGCTGAAGGAAGCCCTGGAGCGGTCCCTGTCTAGCTTTGAAGCGCCTACGCCAGTGCCGCCAAAAGCAGAACAAGCATTGTGCGACAGCCATGCATCGCAGCTAAAACTGTCGGTGTTGACCGACCTCGTTGGCGACGACCGCGACATCGTGAATGGCCTGCTCTCTGATTATCTGATCGCCTTGAGAGGGCAGACTAAGGAACTACGCCTGCATGCCCGTAATGGCAACGCCCGCCAGGTCAGCTTGATTGCCCACAAACTGAAGTCCTCCTCGCGCTCGGTAGGAGCGCTAACGCTGGGCGACCTGTGCGCCAAGCTGGAGAGCGCCGGCAAAGCAGAGAATGATGGAGAGATCGATCACTGCATGTCACAGGTAGAGACTGAAGTGCCACTCGTCGAAGCCGCCATCGATGCTTGGCTGGGCCAGGAATCATAAGTGCGCCACCGGCACACGCGCCGCGACCTTTCCCATGGAGATGAGATGCCCGTAAGTCAGAAGGTAGGAGAAGTCATGGATTTTACAATTGCCAAACAGCATGGCTGGCTGCCATACAGAACTCGCCGTGCGTTGCGGGTGCCGGTCGCGGAGAGTGCATCATGAAGGGCAATCCACCCATCCTGGTGGTGACACCCGCGGTCGCGGATGCGGAGCTGGTGGCTGCCCTGCTGAGTGAAGAGTTCGACAACATCCGTGTCTCAACCAAGCCCGAGTTCGCCGTCAGCGACTTCGAGGAGCACCGGCCTGCGGTACTTGTCCTCGCTTTCGACAAGCTGGAGGATGCGGAACAGTATTATCGAGACCTCTTCCGTTTGAGCTCGGCTGCACCCACCGTGCCACATCGCACGCTCGTCTTATGCACTGGCAGCGAGCTTTGGAAGGTCTATGAACTATGCAAGAATGCGCATTTTGATGACTACATCCTATTCTGGCCGGCCACGAATGATGCGCCGCGGCTACGCATGGCTGTGCATCACGCCCTGCGGCAGACGCGCCAGCCCCCGCCGGACACTGTATCAGCCGGGCAGCTAGTTGCGTGCGCCAAGCAACTCGCCACTTACGATGCCCAGCTTGAGGACCACGCTGCAGAGCGCAGTGAGCGTATCGACTTAGCGACCCGTTCGCTCAGTCTGGCGGAGGCAGCCATCGCGAGGGAGCTCGATGGTTTCTTGCACAAGGTCCGTGCGATGCCGAGCGCGAGAAGCATGGCCGCCGGCGATGCGTCGGATTTCCAGCGCACTATCGAGCAACTAAAAGCAGAGGCCATCGGAAACCACTTGGCGTCCATTAAGCACACGATGGAGGAGATTCGGGAATGGCTTGGCGGTCTCTCGCTGCAGCCTCGGATCGAGTCAGCGCGGTCATTGCGGGAGCTTGCAGAAAAGTTCCAGCCGCTGGTGCTAGTAGTGGACGATGATGAGTTTCAGCACGACCTGTTGCGCGAGCTCTTGCGCGATGCAGGCTTCAGACTGGTATTTGCTAGCAGTGGGCTGGAGGCGACGGCCGGCCTGCGCCAGTATCGTCCCGACCTAGTGCTGATGGACATCGAGCTCCCGGATATCAGTGGCATTGAAGTGACGCGGCGGCTCCGCCGCTTGCCCTACATGACCGATGTTCCGGTGATCATGATCACGGGGAACAGCGAACGAAGCGTGGTGATCGAGTGCTTGAAGGCTGGCGCCACGGATTTCGCCGTCAAGCCATTCGACAGAACCAGTTTGATCGCCAAGATTAACAGCTCTCTGAGTAAGCTCGGCGTTGAAAGCAGCAAGTCCTGACTTCGCTTTGGGATCTGTCGGTGTTGGGCTGCACGGCGGCGCGTTGATGCGATCGATGGGCAGAGAATTTGTGCGGTCGCTCTAATAGACTATGGATAACGACATAGAACGAATGAAAGTGCTGGTGGTCGATGACGATCCGTTCGTCCTCAACCTATTGACCCGCCAATTGACGCAACTGGGCTTTCGAGACATTGTCGCGTTCGAGCGCGCGCCCGATGCCCTTGCTCTGCTCGAGAAGGAATCGCAGTCGATCGGCCTAATTTTCAGCGACTTGCAGATGCCGGATATGGACGGCGTTGAATTCGTCCGGCATCTGGTGGGAGCCGGCTATGCGGGGGGCTTGTTGCTGGTGAGCGGAGAGGATCCCCGTGTCATACAGAGCGCCCAGAAACTTGCGAAGATCCAAGGACTGCATGTCATCGGGGCCTTGCGCAAGCCCGCTTCGGCAAGCCAACTGAAGGAGCAATTGCTGGGCAAGCCACTTGCCTTCGCTCAAACCGGTCTGGCTGTTCAGTCTTTCCGCTTTCAAGCAGAAGAGCTGCGACGCGCGATTGATACTGGGGAGATCGTCAACTATTACCAGCCCAAAGTTTCGTTGCAAACAGCGGCGCTGGTGGGTATGGAAGCGCTGGCGCGCTGGCAGCATCCCAGTGCGGGGTTAGTGGTCGCAGGGCAGTTCATTGAGTTGGCGGAAGACAACGGGCTCATCGCCGAACTGACGCGTTTGGTGTTGACAAGCGCGTTACGTCAGGCACGGTGCTGGCAGGATGCAGGCCTACTATTGTCGGTAGCAGTCAATCTGTCGATGGACAGCCTCACCACACTGGACCTACCTGACTTCATTGAACAAACAGCCAACCAAGTGGGGGTCTCCCTTTCCCGGCTAGTCCTAGAAATCACGGAGTCGCGTGTAATGGCCGAACCGATGCTGGCATTGGATGTGCTGACGCGTTTGCGGCTCAAGCGCATCGCGCTTTCCATCGACGATTTTGGCACTGGGTATTCATCTCTGGCACAGCTGCGGGATATCCCTTTCGACGAGATGAAGCTGGATAGGAGCTTCGTCCACGGAGCATGGAGGGAACCACCGCTACGCACGATTCTTGAGGCCACGCTGGGGATGGCACGCGAATTGGGGATTCATACCGTGGCGGAAGGCGTCGAGGACGTCCAGGACTGGCAATTTCTGAGGGCGAGCGGATGCAATCTGGCTCAGGGCTATTTCATTGGTCGGCCGATGCCTGCCGGGGAAGTGGAAGCGTGGATCGCATCCTGGGAAGCGCGGCGTGCTTGCTTGACAGGCTAACTCTCGGTACCGTTCCACGCGCCGACGCCTTCACAACGGGATGCATGGAATCGCATCGCAGTAGAGCGTCAGCGCATGTGGCGTCAGATGGCTTTTTTGCGCGCCTAACGAGGTTCGGCCGCAAGTCTGCATATTGAGTGGGGTAACAGGCACTAGGATTAGTGCATCCACAGCTGTTTTTGGAGTCATTACCGTGGACACAAACCTCAAGATCTTAGTGGTCGACGACTTCCCTACCATGCGTCGGATCATCCGCAGCCTGCTCAACGAGCTCGGCTTTTCGAATATAGAGGAAGCCGAGGACGGCGCGATCGGCTTGAAGGAGCTTCGAGATGGTCGATTCCAATTTGTTATTTCAGATTGGAATATGCCCAATATGGACGGCCTCACAATGCTGCAGACTATCCGCAGTGACGCGACGCTGGCCAAGCTGCCGGTACTGATGGTGACAGCTGAGGCGAGGAAAGAGAACATCATCGCGGCGGCAAAGGCGGGGGCCAATGGTTATGTGGTCAAGCCGTTTACCGCGGCAACGCTGGAGGAGAAGATCACCAGGATTTTTGAAAAACTAGCCGCCGAAGGGTATTAGAAAGGTATTCTTGCGACAGGTCGCGCTTGAACACAGCATTTGCCTGCCACCTTGAGTCCAGCTGCACTGGATGGGAGTAGCGTCGCGCACGCAGGCGGCACGATAAACGTGCCCTGGTGCAGCCGGCGGCGGACCATTGTTTTCAGCTGCTCGAAGGCCGGTTATCCGTATCGACGCCCGTTGGCTAGGGCCGAGCCTATCTACGTCGGTGCATGCGCTGATCGGAGGCACGCTGCTGCTGGTCTTCGGCGCGGAGCACTCTCACCACGCTTATGCAACGGAGGGGGTCCTCACCAGTAAAGGGGAAGCGCAGCTGTCAAGGCGCTGGATTACAGAATCATAAGCTCGCTGGGCCGAGGCGCAGCTCGCTGGCGAGGCGAGCGTTGGCTCGCCAGGCCCACGACGAAAGGTTACCAAGCAGGTGTCTTGCGCTGCGTGCTAGGCTGTTGCGGGGCCCGTTCAATGAGACGCGCGCTGGGGTGTTCATTGGAAGGGGACCAACCATGTCTATCGAAAAGTATCGAGGATACATTATCGAGGGATTCGCAAAACCCGCGGGGAGCGGGGAATTTGCATCCCTGGGGCGCGTGACCAAAGATCGCCACGTCATCGTGGAGTCGGAGGTGCTCGGGCTCTACGAGAGAAACGAGGACGCACAGGGGCATGCAATTCTGTGGGCTCAGGATTACGTTGATCGGCTGAAGAACCCTCGCTGAGCCTAGTGCAAGTGTTGGCGCTCCAGTGGCACAATCACGCTACTAAAAATAAGAAATAGGGAGTGCCGTTATCATGCTGCGGTCCTGCGCCGAGTGATCTATGGGGCAGCAATTGCGATGGATTGTGGAGGCGTACCGGGGGATGTACGTCCACGCGACCGCCTTCAAAGTTCAAGTCTCAGACGACGTTGGGGCCCCCAAGCAGATGTGGGGATACACCGTGGCGATCGGTCGCTACGCGGACCACACCGATTGGGAGTACGGGCCGGAAGCTGATTTCCCCAGTTATTTAACGCGCGAGGTCGCTGAGCAGGCCGCGCTGGAGATCGGGAAGCGTGTGATTGATGTAATTCAAGATTTGGGCTGAGTTTACGGCGTAATTCTCGGATAGGGGCAAAAATGGCAAATCAGGTAGCCACGGACCTGGC
This sequence comes from Cupriavidus sp. FW305-27, assembly GCF_058787995.1. NCBI lineage: Bacteria > Pseudomonadati > Pseudomonadota > Betaproteobacteria > Burkholderiales > Burkholderiaceae > Cupriavidus > Cupriavidus sp. FW305-27. The sequence continues at coordinate 3,012 of NZ_JBYTAG010000079.1, read as the reverse complement.
GCGGCGACTGGGTGAGATCGTCGGGCGACATAGCCAACGGTCATGCCGATATGCAGATGCCGCTGGCTTTCCGGAGCTCATACCCCACGCTGGAGGGGAGTGCCCGTTCGATGCGTGACATCACGTATTCGATTGATTTAAGATCAGACATGCGCCGAAGTTAATTGACCCTTCCGACGCACTCCCGACAAGCCGCCAAAACCTGGCGGCTTCTTTTTATGCGCGCCCAGCACGTCTCGCATCGATGCTGCGGAAGAGAAAGCGGGGTGATCTTTCCATGCAAATCTGGCGGCATGGTTGCGGATTTCTCTTTCAAATCAGCCGGTTGTAGCCATCTGGCCTTCTTGGGACATCCCGTATAGACCTTGTCAGATAGGGCCTCGCGGGGTTTTGCATGGAAAGTACTAGAGGGCTATTCGGAAGATACTGAGCAGGCGGGCGTCCAGGCTGATTTTTATACCGGGGCGAATTGACTTGCTGCGAAACAAAATTCCCCATGGGACAGAGGAGATGCGCTCCCATAGGCAAGGCTTGCGGTTCCAGATTGCCACGGCGTGCTCACAGAGGCTCCGGTTCATTGAGACGTCAACCCCACTGCTCAAATCCCTGACCACCGCCGGGTTGGCCGCTGTCGCGCTGTGCGCGACAGCGGCGGTGCAGGCGCAGCCAGTGCGCGTCGCCGCTGTGAATTCCGAACAGATCCTGCGCGACTCGCAGCCCGCCAAGCGGGCTCAAAACAAGCTTGCGCAGGAGTTTGACAAGCGCGACCGTGAACTGCAGGACATGGCCAGGAAGATCCGAGCCCTGGCCGCCCAACTCGACAAGGACGCCGGCACGCTAGTTGATGCCGAGCGGCAGCGCCGCCAGCACGAAGTGGCCGAGATGGACCGCGAGCTCCAGCGCAATCAGCAGGCATTCCGAGAGGACCTGCAGCGGCGACACAACGAGGAGCTGGCCCGGCTGGCGAAGCGCGCTAACCGGGTGATTCGCCAGCTGGCCGAGCAGCGCGGTTACGACCTGGTCATACAGGAAGCGGTCTACGTGAATCCGCGCATCGACATCACCGACGACGTCATGAAAGCGCTGAACGCCAGCAGCAAGTGAGAGCGAATCGTGCTGCCAAAGGTAGCTATTGTGATAACTATTCTTATCACAATAGCAACGTCGATGCACTAAACTGGCAGACATGAAAATGCTGCCAGCCAACCCCCAGACCCATCCGGCGCCGCCTGACTTCCCCGATGCGGCGTCGCTGGCCGCGCTACGCGCATGGTACGAAGGGCTGTCGGCCCGCGACGCGGTGATGCACTACCTGGGCGAGCGCAAGGCCAGCGGCCAGTCCGCGCGCGGCATCCTCGGCCACATCCGGCGACTGCTGGCCGAATTCGCGCGCCGTCGGCAGCGCCAGGACTTGGCCGCCTTGTTCGCACACGGCGCGGCCGAGCGAGTCGGGCGGGCGAAGGCCATCAACCAGGCGATCGACGTGCTTCGCCGCCTACCATCGCCGGAACCACAGGTCAGTCATGACATCGGTCAATGGCTGCCGGCCCGTGCCGTGGGCGCGCTACGTGCGCACGGCATCGAGACGCTGGCGGACCTGACGGTGCGCATTCCGCGCCGACGCCGCTGGTGGACGGCGGTGCCCGGCCTGGGCCCAGCGAGCGCGCGGCGCATCGAAGCCTTCTTTGCCGAACACCTACAGCTCACCGAGCGCGCCCGCGCGCTGATCGCCGTGACGGACCGCGGGGAAATCGTGCCCTGGGAGCAACTGCGCCTGCCCCACGAAGTCGACGGCTCGTCCGGGACCTTTCGTGCCCCGCGGCAAACCTGCACCCTCAATGCGGACAACGACTACGACGCGGTCCAGGCCTGGCTCGCGCTGCACGAGTCGCCTGCCACCCAGCGGGCGTATCGCAAGGAAGCTGAACGGCTGATCCTGTGGGCGATCCTTGAACGGGAGCGTCCCCTGTCGTCGCTGACCACCGAGGATGCGATTGCCTACCGCAGTTTCCTGCGCCGGCCGACCCCACACAAGCGCTGGGTGGGACCGCCGCGGCCACGCACCTCGCCCGAATGGCGGCCGTTTGCGCAGGGCCTGTCACCGCGTTCAACGGCCTATGCCTTGTCGGTGCTCGGGGCCATGTACCGGTGGCTGATCCAACAACGCTATGTGCTGGCCAATCCGTTCGCGGGCATCAAGGTGCGCGGCAGCGGGCGGACTGCGCCGTTGGATACGTCGCACGCGTTCACCGAGGGCGAATGGCTGTTGGTGCGTACGCTCGCCAACGGCCTGGAGTGGTCCTACGGCTGGGACGCCGTGGCGGCGCAGCGGCTGCGCTTCGTGCTGGATTTTGGCTACGCGACGGGACTGCGTGCGAGTGAGCTCGTTGGCGCCACGCTTGGCGGCATCGAGATCGAACCCCATGGCGACCACTGGCTCAACCTGATCGGCAAGGGCGCCAAGGCGGGCAAGGTGGCGCTGCCACCGTTGGCGCGCATAGCGCTCGACCGCTATCTGGTGGAGCGCGGCCTGCCGGTCACGCCGGCGCGCTGGGACCCGCATACCCCGTTGATCGGCAGCCTCGGCCAGGAGCCTGCCAGCGGCATCACCGGCACGCGCCTATGGGGCGTGTTGCGGCGGTTCTTCGTGCAAGCGGCGGACCTGATCCAGGTCGACCACCCGGCCGCCGCCGAAAAGCTGCGGCAGGCCAGTCCCCATTGGATGCGGCACACTCACGCCACCCACGCGCTGGCGCGCGGCGCGGAACTGACGACGGTACGGGACAATCTGCGGCACGCGTCCATCTCGACAACCTCGATCTACCTGCACGGCAACGAGGTGAAACGGGCGCGGCAAATCGGGGCGGCGTTCTCCGCTCCCTAGCGACTCGGGGTGTGGCCAATTGGGGGCGGCCAGCGAGTCCTTGCTTATATCGGAATGAAGCGGTTCGTTTCTTTCTATATAACCACAGGGCTTGTGATAGCGGATTGGCTTTATCTTGGCATGACCCG